>NZ_CP013128.1:166282-466282 GCF_001484045.1 Mycoplasma sp. (ex Biomphalaria glabrata)
TAATTAATATTCGTTTAATTTTGATAACTTGGTTTGTTTTATTATCAACACACAATATAATGCAACCCATGATACCCTCACCTATTGCATTCTTAAAACGAATTGGAATGTTAGTTCTTTGTAGACTAATAACTTCATCAGGATTTACACCAATAATTGAATTATATGGTCCTGTCATTCCGATATCAGTAATAAAGGCTGTCCCATTTGGTAAAAGTCTCTCATCCGCTGTTTGAACATGCGTATGAGTCCCATACAATGCTGTTATTTTACCGTCTAAAAATCACGCTAGTGAAATTTTTTCACTTGTGGCTTCTGCATGGAAGTCGATAATATGTAAATCTGAATTATCATTTTTTATTACTTCTTCTATGTAATGATATGGATTATCTGATTTATCAATAAAAGTTTTCCCCAGCAAATTAGAAACACGAATCGATTTATCTTTTCATTTAAAAACTTCTGTTCCTTTACCTAGATAATGAGGACCCATATTTAAAGGGCGAAGGATATTATTTTTTGTGCTTAATAATTCATTGACTTCACGATTCGCTAATATATGATTTCCTGATGTCAAAACATCAAATTTCTTTTCACAACATCATTGGTAATCTTTTTTATCAATACTTTTACCATTCGTCAAATTTTCAATGTTTGCTATTGTAAAATCTATATTATTGTCTTTGCGAATTATGTCTAAGTATTTTTCAATTGTTTCTTTTCCGACATTTCCAAAGATATCGCCAATAATTAATATATTCATAGTGAGTTCATTTCTATTTTATTCTTAATGTAATTATATACACTAGGTAATAAAAAAAATGCGATTAATCGCATTTAATTTCTTGATTTATTTTATTTTTAAATTCCTGGTCATTATTTAAATATTCTTTCAAGCGATCAATACCTTGAGCAATATTCTTATCCATATAAGAAAATCAAGAGCCTTTTTTAACAAGAATTTTCTTAGTAACCGCTTCATTAATAATATCTTCTAAAATATCTACTCCTTCGCCATAATTCACACGCAATGTTGTTGACAAAAACGGAATCCCTACTTTATTTTTTACAATTTTAGCTTTAATATAGTTTCCTGTTACTAATTCAACATCCTTAATCGATTTATCTTTTCTCACATCAATTCGTAGCGAAGAATAATATTTTAAAGCCTTACCTCCAGAAGTAACTTCTGGATTTCCAAACATAATTCCAATCTTATCGCGAAGTTGATTTATAAATATCACAATTGTTTTTGAATTAGCAAGAGCAGCATTAATTTTTCTCAAACCACGAGACATTAAACGCGCTTGAGCTCCCATTTGTTGGTCTTCCATGTTTGATTCTAATTCAACGACCGGTACAAGTGCAGCTACTGAATCAATAATTACTAGATCAACTTGATTATTTTTAACCAAATGTTCAACGATATCTAGAGCTTGTTCTCCACTATTTGGTTGAGCAATAATCATATTTTGTAAATCGACACCAATTGCTTGAGCATATTTTGGGTCTAGGGCATTTTCAAGATCAATGTATGCAACAACTTTATCTTCTTTTTGCGCTTGCGTTACAGCATGTAAAGCGATAGTTGTTTTGCCAGATGATTCTGGACCGTAAATTTCCACAATTCTTCCTTTAGGATAACCTTTTACTCCAATAATATTATCTAGACTTGGAATCCCTGTTGAAACACTTTCAACACTATTATTAGATTTAGCGCCAAGAAAGACAGCCGATCCTTTGCCGTATTTTTTTTCCATCTCTAAAATTACATTATTTAAACTATCCTGATTATTTGTCATATTTGTATTTATCATTTTATCACCAATCAAAATTAGCGAAAAATTGATTAAATTACTTTTTCAAGTCAAATCAAAAAATCATTTAAAATGTTTTCAATAGCATCATTAATTATTGATTCGCGATTGTTCTTATAACTTTTTCGTTCGAAAGAGTTCATTTGGTTCTTATTGCGATCATAAAAAGCGTAGTAATATTTGCCAATCTCGTTGTTTTTTTCACTAATTGGCCCAGCATTTCCGGTCGTTGAAATGTAAAAACGACAATTTACTTGGTTCGCTATTTCTTTAATTATTGTTTGCGCATACTCTTGTGAATAAACATTAATTGATTGATTGTTTAATGTTGTGTTTTTAAAATTCTTTTGATAGATGCACATCGACCCATAAAAAGTTTTTGATGAACCAGGAACTATTCCAATACAATAACCTAGTTTACCGAGTGTAAATGATTCGCATGTAAATACATTTTCATTATGAGTATTTAAAATGTCAAAAATTTTTTGATTAATCATATTAGAATTATTTTTTATTTTTTGCAACTTGTTTTTTAGGTTTTTTCTTTACATTGGTCAAAATATATTTAAAAACTTCTTGCCCGTAATGAAATCCACTAATGATACTAAATAATGCTGAAATGAATAGTGGAATTTGAGTAATATAAATCGCTAATTCAGCATCTTTTCTTGCACCGTCAGGTTTAATTGGTAGTACTTCAACAATGAAAGGTGTCACAAAAAATAAGATTAAAATAGCTATCATTTGTCACACTGTTTTTAATTTCCCAGAGAAATGAGCTGGTAAAATGATTCCTTTTGACGCTAGAAACATTCTTGACGCATCAACAATAGTGTCACGCATGATAAAAATAACAACAATGTAAATCGGCACCATTCTTGGAAAATAATATGCCATCACAATTAATGTTAAATTAATTAATAATTTATCAGCAATTGGATCAAAAAATTTACCAAACGTAGAAACAACATTTCACTTGCGTGCTAAATATCCATCAAGAAAATCGGTAACAGCTGAGAAAGTAAATATTGCGCCTGCCACTATTCAAAAAGTAAATCCATTATCGCCGCTTTTAATGTAATGAAATTCTTCCAATCTTGCAATATCGCTAGCCGCAATAGCTAGGAAAATAATTACTAACAAGAAAGAAATCATTCTTAGAACTGTTAATGCATTCGGAAATACTTGTTTAAAATTGTTCATCATTTAACACTATTCAATAAAATTATCTAAATCGATTTTACCCACTCCAAATAACATTGATCTACCAACTTCATGAGCAACATCTTTGCTTGTCAATAATTCAAGAATCGCTAATCCAAAAACAGTTGCTGAAGCCGGCCCTTTTGCTGTTATGATTTTCTTTTGTTCATTAATAGCTAAATGGTCCTTTGTTATTTTAGCGTTTTTTATGCTGCTAGTAATTGATTCACTAGGATAACATGAAATAGTTATTTCATCAATAATACCGGCACGTGATAAAGCAATTGGTCCTGCGCATATAGCAGCAGTTCATTTACCTAACTCATTATGTTTTTTAATTAAGTTCGTTGCGGCTGGTGACTTAGCAACTATATTAGCTGATTTTCCCCCAGGAACAATAACAATGTCATATATCGAATCAACATTCGCTGTTAGTGTTTCCGTCACAATCGTTACTTTTGAAGCACTAGTAGTCGTTACTTCATCATTAACATTAATTATTGAACATTTAACTCCCCCACGAGTTAATATATCTAATGTCATTATGCACTCGATATCTTCAAAACCATCCCCTACCAAGAATAAAGCATTTAAATTATTTTTAACCATAGATCAACCTTCCATTGAAATTAATACCTATTATTAGTTTAAATGATGAAAGTTTAAAATTTACAAAAAGAAAAATTAATTTTTAAATTTGTTTTTATAGTTTTTATCAATATAGTGTGTGACTTGTGTTTCTGTTTTATTGATAGCATCTAATATAGCCGTACTTAGAACTTGATGATGCCCTACTGAATTAAAATTGTGGTGATTTGCTCTTGTTAGTCATAAACTCATTTTTACTTCGAAATTGTTCTCTTTTAATAATTCGATTTCTACATTTACTTTGTCATCTTCACAAGTAATTTCGTGTTCATCTAATACTTTTTTAACTTTTTCTTTGATGAAATTTGTAGTATCGTTTTGTAAGTTATAGTTTTTTGAATGAATATTAAAAATCATATATACCCCTTTTAATAATCTAATTATACTTAAAAAGGTTTTTGATAAATAAATATTAAATTTTTAACCTAAATAATCACTGATTATTACTGTGATTTTAAAGAAAGTTTCTCGCTCAATCCGCGGTGATAAACCTGCTCGAAAACATGATCAGTTAATCAAAGAATAATTAGTAAACTAATTTCGGTAAAATATAAAGCAATTAGTGTTACATTTAATTCTCAACTAAAATCGTGTTTAATAAGTTTATTATGGAAATCATGGTTTTCAATAACAATGAAAGCTGTTGAAGCGCATGCAATGATAACAAGTATTAGTATGACAAGATAATAAATATTTGACGATAGTTTAGCGCAACGATGTAAACGCATTATCATCACAATAATTCAAAATGTGCCAATGATGGTAAAAATACCACCAGAGATTACATATGATAAAAATCAATGAAAATCTTGAGTGTGAATTTCTTTAAAAAAATTAAACTGCGTAATTGCTTGAATGGTATAAATAATAATGTTTGTAATAAATAATCCAAGTAAAATGATTAAGAATACTTGGTAAATTTTTTTACTATGACCCATGCTTATATTTTAACTAAAAAGTAAAGTTGATTTCATTTTCATTATTAATATCAACTTCTTTCCCAATCAATTCTGTTAAATAAGTTGGAACATTTAACTTAGTTACGTTTAAAATAAATTTATTTAAATCACCATTTGTTAAATTAATTTGAAAATGTTCATTAATTTCAGCAATGTTATTTTGATCAATAATAATCGCTTTTTCTTCTTTAAAAGAATAAATTTTTTGAATAGTTTTGTTGTTTAAAACGATTAAATACTGACAACTTGATAATTTATCAATTGGTACAACTTTAGCAATAATGGCAGCTAGATAAATTTGACTATATTTACTTGGATATAAATTTTTAATTTCGATGAATAAAATGCGTTCAGTAAAATTGTGAACTTGTATTTTTGATTTCTTCGCTAAACGAACGGACGTTGTTTTTTTCATTTCATTTTTAATTGCCATTTTCATAATTTTATGACCGTGCTTTAATAAAAAAATGAAAGTAGCGGTTGCCAATAAAAACAAACCTGTTACAGAAATGGCAGCGATTGCAGCAATTTTATAAATAATATGACCACCCATGTCACTTATTTGAAATAGTGTTGATGCACTAATGTAAGTTGAATATATTGAAAAGAAAACATCTATTGCTAAAAAAATGAAGTTAAATCTCATCATAAAATTATTTTGATTTAAATTCATATATGAAAAACATCACATTACATAAAAAATTATTAAGATAATAAATTGTATTTGTGAAAATTGTACACCAACAGCTTGTGAGCCAATGTAAGTTAAGATTAAACAAACTAGTCCAACAATTGATCAAATAACTCCTGCTCATTTTAATATCATGTAGCCGTTCAATAATTTGTGGATATTTAATTTCATCTTTCACTCCAAAATGTTTTTTAATTATATCACTTGCATAAAAAATAAAAAAACACCCGAATGGGTGTTTTTTTTGCAAACGTAAGCCAGATTCTGTTTTGTTCATCATTTATCTTGTATTGCTACCAACAAACATCGTTAAATTCCTAGTTTGCCTGCCCCTACCATTAATTTGGGTTGCTCGCTTATGGGGTTTACAACGTTCCACCTTAATCATTTCTAATTAAGCTCGTCTCTTTTGCACTTTTATAGACTACTAATGCATAGATATAAATCCTTAGCATATTCGTCAGCCGTCTAAATTACTTTAGCCTAGGTTTATTCTTTAACCTAGCATAAAAACTACTACCATCTCAGGTTGTGCGAGTCTGGACTTTCCTCTGCCTAGTTAAAAGACAGCGATGAACCTTTGCTATACTATTATACTATTTTTGAGTTTTTAGACCAAACCTACTTCTTTGGAATAGGTTTAGTATGAGAAAAAACTATCTCTTCTAATTTTGATAAACGTTTAATTAAATCTAGATTTCCATAATTTCCACTTTGGATGTTTTGTGTGTGATCCATGATAGTATTATTCTCATGAGTCAATTGATTTAAACGTTCACGTAATTCACGGTTATATTTTTCTGCTGTTGCTAATTGCATTTTTAATGAATGATTCAATTCATTCATAATGTGATAATCGTTAATAACGATATCCAAAAAGGCATTAACTTCGCGAACATTATACCCTTTTAGTTCAATAGAAAATTCTTTATTCGTTATATCATCAATTGATAAGTTAGAAACTTGGTCATCTTTAATTGGCACTGACATAATAATCTTCTTTCTATATATTAATAATAATCAACTAATAATAATTATGTTACAAAATGGTAAAAAAATTGAAAAAATGTTTATTAAATTTAAAAATAATGGATTTAAAACTTTAGCTTTATTTAGAGTTAGAGATTACTATGAATCAAATAAAAACCATGAAAATTTCTCAAATGAAATATCTTGTGATTTTATAGGTGTAATGAATGGTATTTTTATTGCTATAGAATTAAAAAGCACTAGTAACCCGATTGGTTTTAATAAATATAAAATTTCTAAAAATCAGCACTCCTTTTTACGGAAAACAGTTGAGTCAAATGGATTAAGTTGTGTATTTATATATTTCGAAAATAAAGATGTATTGTTTTACACAAATTATAATTTTTTTAAAGATTTTAAGGTTCCCCAAAAACTAAACTTTGAGTATTGTTCTAATAACTTTAAACAAATTAATAATGTATCAACTAATCCAACCACTACTTGAGAGTTGGAAAGAGTTATTAAAAAGGAAGTTGTTAAATTAATTTGAAATTTTTTGAATGTTATTTTCGTCAATTGTTTTCATACCATTTAATGTAGCTTGCTCTACATAAATATATTGAGGTAATAATTTTCTAACATAAAAAGCATTTCCACCTGATAAATATACTGGAACATCACTAGCAATATTATCAACTAACGCTTTTATCATCAAAGCGTGTCCATTAATAACACCAATTGAAACAGATTCAATAGTATTCTTTCCAATAAATTTTTCACACGTAGATATATCAATTTTTTTAAGTTGTGAAGCATTCTTAGTTAACGCTTCTAACGACATCATCAATCCAGGAGCAATCACTGTCCCATAAAATTCCTTATCCTTAATAAATGAAATAGTTGTAGTTGTCCCCATATTTACAATTATGCCGCTATTTACTTGATGGGCCACAAAAAATCCTAAAACAAGTAAATCAGTTCCAACTTGATGAGGATTATCTGTGCAAATTCTTATATTAATATTTTCCCTATTTAAATTAACAATTTCTAAAATATTGGAAATTTTTTTAGTTTCTAAAATAATTTTGCTATAAATCTCTGGAACAACTGAACAAATTACTAATCTAATTTCTTGATCATTAGTTAGTCAACTAGGTAAATTATTTCAAAAACCGTTTTTGAAATACTTTTTGTCTTTTGTAGGGATAATGTGATAACTAATTTTCTTATCATTACATGCCATAAATTTAATATTAGTATTTCCAATATCACAATATATTGTTTTCATTAATTTAATTCCTTACAAATCAATTTAGCTAATTCTAATTTCTTTGCTATGGCTGGAACGACTAGTATTAAATCTGCTCATTTAGCATTTTCAATATGTGATTGTGGGTATGATTCTAGATTTGAAATTTCTTTAATTGAGTTTAAGGAAGAATAATTTTTGTAGTTATTTTTAACGCAATCTGTTGTTATTACTCTAATTTCATACCTTGTTTTAAGTAGTTGAATAAGAGTAGGTGTTTTTACTAGAGCAACACTCCCGCTAGCAATAATTAATATTTTTTTCATACTTTATAAAACAACAAAATGCCCTTTGGCCATAAATTATCTACGTGCCAAGGCTGTAAATCTTATTATATAAGCAGCGATTGTTAATATAGTAGAAATAAAAGCGATTACATAAGTCATAGCTGCTCTGTTTAAAACAATTTTTGCCCCTTGAAATTCTTCTTGAGTTAAAAAATTGTTTTGTTTTAAATATTCTTTAGCTCTCTTAGATGCATCAAATTCAATCGGTAAGGTAACTAATTGAAAAATAGCTATACAACCTAACGCAATAACGATTCCCATAATAATAGTTATCATTCCGCTAAAACTAACAAAATTTAAAAAAATTCCTAAAAATAATAAAATAAATAAAAATCATAATACTTTTGAGGCAAAATTAGCTATTGGTAAAATAAGATTTCTGATTGATATTGCTTCATAACCTTTGTGTCATTGAACTGCATGACCAACTTCATGACAAGCAACAGCTTGAGCCATAATACTGTTACCATGATAAACATCAGGTGATAAAGTAATTGTTTTATTTTTTGGGTTATAACAATCTGATAAAAAATTTGTTCCTTGAATTATTTGAACATCATAAATTCCATGTTTTTGCAGCATCTCTATTGCCATTGAATAACCTGTTCTTCCGTTTCTTGCAGTCATTTTTGAATATTTATTAACTGCATTTTTAAACCAAAAGTGAACAAAAATTTGTAGGACAAATGTTGTTAATAATAAAAGCATCGATAACATTTGAGATGATTGTAAATCCATATCGCTTCTCCTTGAATTAAATTAGTAATATTTTACAACATACCGCTATAAAAAAGAAAAATACCGTTTCCGGTATTTTCTAGTTTAATTTTGTTTTAATTGTTTTTGAGAAACTAAACCCTGGAACAATTTTTGACGGAATTGATATCTTTGTTTGTGTTAAAGGATTAATTCCTTCTCTAGCAGCACTTCTTCTTGTTTTAAAGTAACCTAAACCGCCAAAAACAACTTTTGATCCTTCTGTTAAGTGTTTTGATACACTATTTTCTAATGCATCCAAAACTTCTTTAACATCTTTTTTTGTTAAACCAGTAGCTTCTGCTACTTCAGCAATAATTTGATTTGTTTGTATTTTTTTCATTATTTATAACCCTTTTCACTCTTTTTTGATTATAAAATAAAAAAATAGGATTTTTAAATAATGAATGCATTATTTCATGAGGATTTTGATTGTTATATAGGACTTCGTAAATCGCCTCTAAGATTGGAAATTTCTTTAAATGTTTTTTCCCTATCTTTTCTACAATAATTTTACATGCAGTGTAACCTTCAACCGTATTTTGAGTAGCTCATTCGTGGATACTAGTTGAATCGTTTAGTTTACCAAGTTCATATCCTGAACTAAAATTCCGAGATTTTTTGTTAGTTGCTGTTACTAACATATCACCCAACCCAACTAATCCATGTGTTAGTTTTGTCATTAACCCAAAATGTTTTAAAATTGATTTCATTTCGTTTAATGAAAATGTAATAAAAATGGCATTGGTATTATACTCATAATTTAAGCCTCACAAAGTTCCGGAAAATATTGCATAAATGTTTTTTAAAGCGCTTAGCATTAAACAAGCATCAATATCTTTTTCAACAGTCACGTGAAAGTATTTATTATTTGTAAAGGTATTAGCGGTCATTACGGCAAGTTTTGGTGATTCAGACGCAGCACTAATACATGTTAGTTTCTCATCTAGAACTTCTTGTGCTAATGATGGACCAACTAGTGAGACTAAGTTTGCTGTTACATTTTTTGGAGAAACCTCTTTAATATAATGAGAAATCAACGTTCCTGTAGGACTAAAACCTTTAGAAATTATTATAAATGTTAGTTTTTTATCCAACTTATAATTCATTGATCCAATAGCTTCACTTAGTTTTTCTATAACTTCCTTAATAACTTTTGTAGGAACAGCGATAATGATAACATTAGAAAATTTTAAAACATCTACTAATGATGTTGTTGCTGATATATTTTTTGGCAATTTGATGTTTTTTGCAAATTTTTCATTAGTGTTTTGATTGTTAATTTCATTTTTTTGAACTTCATCTAATGTTCACAATAAACATTCGCTTCCATTTTCAGCCGCTACTTTTGCTAATGCTGTTGCTCAAATTCCGGCTCCCAAAAAACTTATTTTGGAAAATTTATTTACGCGTTGACCCATTTAATTACCTTTTATAATTTTTTAACTTCATGTATATCGGAATATACTTAATATCAAAACCTACTCTTATCTTATTTAAAACGAATCGTTCATATGATTCTGGCATTAGTGTCGTATCGTTAACGTAAAGCAAAAATATAGGTGGCATTAATTCTTTTTTAATTACCTTAATTTGATGAATTTTAACAGTTCTTCCCTTAACTTTTGGTGGAGCTTGTAAAAATCCCAAATTCAAAACTAAATGTGATAACTCTAATTCCGAAATTGGTATATTCAAGTTTTGTTTAATGTTATATAACCCTTCAAATATTTTATGAAGATTTTTTTATTGATGGCAGAAGTAAAAAAAACTTGCGCTCAATCGACATAATTTAATTTTACCTTCAATTCTTTTTTAATTTTTTCGATTTCAGCTTCATTCAACATATCAGATTTGTTAACGATAATTAAAAAAGGTTTTTCAGATTCATTAAGTGTTGCTGCTATATCTAGATCCATTTTTGACAATGATTGAGAACCATCAATTACAAAAACTGCAAAATTAGATCTTTCAATTGCTAACTTAGTCTTTAGTATACTGATTTCCTCAATTGAATCTAGTGCTCGGTTCATTCTTTTAATCCCGGCTGTATCAACAAGGGTAAAATGTTTTTTGTCATACACTAAGTCAATATATACACTATCTCTTGTTGTTCCAGCAATTTCCGATACTATTGAACGTTGCTCTTTTACTAATGCATTAGCAATACTACTTTTTCCAACATTTGGTTTTCCAATCAAACAAAAACTAAATTCTGATGTTGGATTCGGTTTTGCTTCATGCTCTTCTAAATAACTTGTAATAGCGTTTAATAGATCTCCAACATTAATTCCGTGAGATGAACTTACAAAAAAAGGTTTGCCAAATCCTAGTTTTTCTCATAAGTATTCTTGTTCTGGATTTTGATCATTTCCATCAAATTTATTAGCAACAATAAAAACTTTTTTATTTGGATATTTTTTTAATAATTTAGCAACGTATTCATCATCGTATACAATTTGATCTTCATATGATGTTAAAAAAATAATAATATCAGCTTCATCAATGGCAAATTGTGCTTGAATATTAATTTCTTTTTGAAAATTCAAATGTTCTTTTAATTGAATACCACCAGTATCGATTAAAATAAAATCTTTATTTTTCCAATTAACTTCACCATAGATTCTATCTCTAGTGACTCCAGGTTCGTCATGGGTAATACTATCTCTTGTTTGAGTTAGTCTATTAAATAATGTACTTTTCCCAACATTTGGTCTTCCTACAATCGCTACTATATTATTAATCATCATTGATTATCTAATCATAGAAATAGCTACAGTTGCAACAACTAAAATTATTCCTAGTGTTGATCATAGATATATTCTGCCGGTATGGTCTAATTTTTTTGGTTTATTTTATCACTCAAAATATTATTTATATCCGCTTTTATATTCATAAATTCTCTAGCAAGTTCATTTGATACATTTTTACTTGTCTGAATTTTACGTTCAGTGCTTCGAACAAGTATACGAACTTTGTCTTCAGTTTCTTTTATTGCTTCTAAAGAAAATTGTTTTGTGCTATCCATTTTGTGAGATGTTAATTCTTGATATAACTTTTTAAGTTCATCTATAGATTTTTGAATTAATAACTCTTCTGAAATAACTTGTGTTTTATTTATATTATCAATTAAAACATCCATTTCGTGATTGCTATCATGTATATTATCTGCAATTCTAATATCACTATCTTCTAGATTTTCTTTTTCTGCTGCAAAATCATAATTTGAATCATCTAGAATTGTTTCATATTTAGAGACAACATTTACTTTATTTGCCTCATCACTTTTACAATCCGTTAAGAATTCTTTTAAATTTGGTAATGCATTATTCAGGTGACCCAATGATTTGTGACATTTCAAGGTGTTAAGTGGTACACTTGTTCCTAAGGCAGCTTTCCCGGTTGGACTAGTGCATTCGTATATTACACCATCATTTTTCGTTAATTCTTCCTCTAATTTATCGTCTAAAGAAACAAAATTATTGTTTTCGCCGTCAAGCGATGCTGCTAACTTAGAAAATTTCTCGCTTCTTGAAACTTTTATCGCCATATTATCTCCTTATATTTCTATACTTTAATATTAAAAAATATTATTTTTTTTATGGAAAATAAAATTATTTAATTGGGGATTCTAAAGAAAAACGAATTTTTTTACCATCCTGTAAAACATTAAAAACATGATTATACAGTCGATCATAATTAATTTCTTGACCTTTTAAATAAAAACCAAATTTTTGTGCAGCAATATTCAATCATTTTAAATAATCATCAAGATCACTAGTCTCACATTTAAAAGTTGCGGCAAATTCTTTTGGGTATTTTTCCTTAAAGAAATTAAATATTTGCTCAACAACTTCTTCAAGCGGTAAAACTTGACGTTTAATAGAATTAATAATGGATAAATTTAGACTAATTTTATCGTTTTCAAATTTCGGTCATAATAAACCAGGTGTGTCACAAATTTCAAAATTGTCATCAATTTTAATATTTTGAAAAGCTTGCGTTAAACCAGGTCTATTTTGAACTCTAGCTGATTTTTTATTAGATAAATTATTTATCAAACTACTTTTCCCAACATTCGGTACCCCGACAACCATAATTTTGTGGTAAGAAAAACGATGTTCTAATTTAATTTTTTTAAGAATTAAAGAACGAACATCAGGTCATATTTTGCGATTCTTTAAGTTAGCAAATAAGTATTGATTAGGGTAATTTTTGTCAAAATATTCTCGTCATAATTTAGTTATTTTCGGATCTGCTAAGTCATCTTTAACAATAACGTAAATTACATGCTTATTTTTTAAAATTTTCTTTAAATCAGGATGAATACTTGATAAAGGGCATCTAGCATCTAAAACAAATAAAAAAACATTAAAAGAGTTAACATTTCTTTTTGTTAGGTCAAAGTGTTTTTTCATGTGACCTGGATATCAATTAATTAAGGTTTTTTTAATATCTTCCAAAATTAGTCCTTAGTTGTTTTTTTTGTTTTTTTAGAGTTTAAAAAGGCTTTACCAAAACATTCTCTCAATACTTTAGAAAAATAAACGGCTCCACCTTTTACACGTATTTTATTACTAGCAACTTGTACTTTCATTGTACTTCTTCCTGTCAATAAATCTTTTAAAACGGCAGAAAACGCTCAAACAAAATATGTTGATTGCAAAATGCTATCAAATGGCATTTCGCGCACAACAGCCGCATTTCTAGTCAATTTAATCTGATAATGATATCTTTCATCTAAAGTAAAACCTATTGTTTTATTTAAATGTTTTTCAACAAATTGATAATTTTTGGCAATGTAGTCAACTAATTGTTTTGGACTATAGTGATCAATCGCTGTATAGCTATCACGCTTACGTAAAGTTACATTAATAGCTGAACATGAAAATGCTGAAGTCAAGATGGCAGAGTTTCCTCTCCCACCAGGAAATCCATCTATATTTGAAGCAATTAAATTTTGCATTGGTGTTGCGAATGGACGTTTATTTCAACCAAATTCATGAGTATGATTTTTCCCGAAAGTTGTATCATTATCGTCGCCAATACGCGATTTAATGTCATTTTGAGATAAAACTTCAATAAATTCGATATTACCTTTTATCAATGGGAAGTAACGAATTAATTGTTTTTCAATTCAAAGACTAATTTCTTCTTTATTAAAGAATTGATTATTCATTTTACAAATTTTAATAAACAATGCTCCTGTTTTTTTATTAGCATCATGAGGATAAATCTCATTTTGATTAAAAATTAAAATCGGACTCTCTTGGTAACCACGTTCCTCTAAAAAATTCCAATTAGACTTTGAACCCAAAGAAAGCATAATGTTATAAACTGGACTAAAAATTTTAAATACTTTAGGATGGTTTTTTAAACCAACTAAGATATAATTTTCGACTAATGCTTTCTCATCATTATTAGCAAAATTACGGTAATTATTTACCCTAGTTGTTTTATTTGTCGATAATAAACTATTTGCAATATTTTTCATACTTGTTCCAGCAACAAAACGACTAGCGTTTATTTTCTTTGGTGAATTATTCATCAATACCAGAAGACTTTTAACTTCATCACCTTTTGTGTTTAATTGCAATGCTTTGGAAGATTTTTTAACGTTGCTGCCTAAAGAAATCATTTGTTCTTCTAAAACACCAATAAATTTTCTAGAATAACCTTCAACAAAATGAAAACCCCCAATTAAATAATGGGTCATATTGTATATGAATATTTTGGCATCTAGTTCGCTATATGGTAAGTAAAAGAAAATTCAAAATGATTCAAAGAAATAACAAATATTATTATCGCGAATAAAATATTTATCAATTACATCTTTTGCTGTTTTAAATTGCTGTGAGTATTCTTGAAAATAATCATATGATTCGTGACATTTTTTTAATTCTTGAAAAAATTCTTCAATCTCTCTTGATGATAATGAATACAGTTGCTTTAATTGAGCAACATTATTTTTTCAATTATTTTGAAAAATAATAGGCGTTTTAGAAGGTAATATTAATTCAAATTTTACTTTAGGTAAGATTGTTTTAATTTTTGTTCCAACTTCTAAATTGTTAAGAAGTTGTTTTGTTTCGGATGACTCACTTAAATCAAGAGGTCAAAAACAATCAAAATTGTACTCATTTTTTTGATGAATCCTTGTATAAGTTTGATAATAGCCACCAAGTGAATCATTTTTGTCAACAATCAACGTTTTTGTTCCCCTTGTAGCGATAATCAAAGCAGTAATTAAACCAGTTAATCCACCACCGATAACAATTGTGTTAAATTTAGTAGTTTCTCTAACTTTTTTAACTTTCTTTTGAACTTGTGATTCATTTTTTAATTCATAAATCATTAATTAATCCTTTCTCCAATTAAATATGGATAGTGTACTCTATTAATTTTCACATTAATAAATTCTCGTTGTTTATTATTTTCACTTCTCGGAATTAAAATCTTTAAGTATTGCGATGAATGACCGAATTGATAATGTTGACCTTCAATAATGATATCTTTATTTTCTAAAATAATCTCAACTGTTTTACCAACAAATTTAACGAAAAAACTATTTTTAAGTTCATCATTTAGTTTATGCAATTCTTTAACACGATTTAATTTAAATTTCTCAGCAATATCATGAAGTTTAGCTGCTGGAGTAAAACGACGTTTAGAAAATGGAAAAATATGCATTTCAAAAAAACCTATTTCTTTTATTTTTTCGATCGATTGCACATGTTGTTGTTCTGTTTCAGTTGGAAAACCAGTTATATAATCCGTTGTAATCGCCACGTCTGGTATGTAATTTCTTATTTTTTTAATTAATTTAATAAATTCTTCAATTGTATAGTGACGGTTCATCGGTTTTAAGACCTCGTTTGAACAAGATTGAACTGGAATGTGGAAATGCTTTGCAATAATCTTACTATTCTTTATAAATTCTAAAACTTCCTCTGTAATTTGAGTTGGTTCAATTGAAGATATTCGTAATCTCTTTAAACCAATAACTTGATTTTCAATATCTGTTAAAAGATTAGCAAAATTGTACGTTTTTAAATCTTCCCCGTAGCCCCCTGTATTTATCCCGGTTAAAACAATTTCGTAAAATCCCTTATTAACTAAATTTTGACATTCACGAATAATTGCTTGAGCATTTTTTGATCGCATGCCACCTCTTGAATAAGGGATGATGCAATATGAACAAAAATTGTTACAACCGTCTTGAATTTTTACAAAAGCTCTTGTGTGATCAGTATAATAATCAACTAGCATTGGTTCAAAGTGTTTTTCGAATAAAATGTTTTTTACTTTGTTTAACTGCATTTCATTCTTAGCATATTTTTCCAAGTACTCTTGAAGAATTAGATAAAAATCACCTTTTAAATGGTTTCCTAAAATAATATCTACTCCATCAATTGCTGCTACTTCTTCATTAGCAACTTGAGTGTAGCAACCTACAGCGCAAATTATTGCTTGTGGATTTTTTTTAATTGCTTGACGAATATATTTACGACTTTTAACATCGCTTTCATTTGTAACTGTGCATGTATTGATAATGTATAAGTCAGCAACATCATTAAAATTAACCTCTTTTAGGTTATTTTTTAATAGATCATTACGGATTAATTCACTTTCGTAAGTATTAACCTTACAACCAAGTGTGTGAATAGCAAATTTCATATTATTGAAATTTTACCAAAATAATGTTTTAGTCTAAAACCAATTTGGTATTTTAATTTTATTCCCTACAAATCAAAATAATACAAATAGTAAAATTGTTGAAGATAATAGGATATTAGCAACGACTGGTTGTAACGGTAGAACAATCAAAGATATTTCTAAAAAAATTAAAAATAATCAATTAATAATTTTATATTTTGAGTGCACATACTCATTTTCTGCCAATCCAAATAGACTTAAAAATAATAGCGAAGTAATTAGGGAAATTATGATAAATGGTAAATATCTCGCATTATAATCAGCAACAATAAAATACCCAATTCATAACATCAGAGCAAGATCTAAAAACAAATATAAAATTAAACGAGTATCTCTAGCAATAAATTCCTTTTTATAACCAGACGCATGGATAACATCTTTCGCTAATTTATTTTTGGAATTTATAATAGGCTTTAACAAGAAAATAGCAAACTTGTGTAAAACAATTAAATAATTTTTACTCAAAATGAAATTAGAAATTCTTTGTTTAAATTTAATTCATTTTTCGGAAAATCCAAAAATATTGTATCAATTTAAAATTCCTAATAATGCAACTCAAATAGAAAAAATCCACGTTATTACTTCATTAATATTAATTGGCAAAGTTCCAGCAAAATCCCTTCAAACTATTGTAAATTTTAGAACTTCTAATGTGTTTGTAAATAAATAAATTATATATTGTTCCGGGATAGCAATAATGTATAGCACTTCACTTACCATTCCCAAAGTTGTATTAAAAGTATCGCTTCCGATTCTTAAAAACGAATTTTCTTCTGGTAAATAATTTCCATTTCCATCCATAAATGGTTTAAAACTATGATCAAGTCAGTTAATTTCATAATAAAAAGGAACTAATAATATTAAAATAAGTCCTAAAATTATTAATTTTCATTTGCGATTAATTTTTAAAATTTTTTCATGTGAAAATGATAAATTATAATTTCGTTTTCAATATCAAAAAGCAACAACAACTGTGGTTGTTGTTAAAATTGCGTATTGCGTATCTCCCATAAAACCAGTGGCATAACTCGTCGGAATGAAGGATAAACATGCAAAGAAGTATCAAAAAAATGATGATATTTTTCCTTTCATCGCTAAAAACATTCCAAAAACGCTTGTAATAGAGGAAATTGCACTTATTGCGTAATACAAATTCAACGACATACTAAATGGCGTGGTTTGTGAAGTTACTTCTTGTAAATTAATAACTAATCCTCAAATAGCTACGCATAAGTATGTTCCTAAAAACAAAAGCATTGCTTTTGATAGCGATAAAATATCTTTAATAAGATAATTAATTCCTAAAAATCAAATATCACCTAAGAAAATATTTTTTAAAATATTACAAGTTATTTTTGGATTAACATATCCAATACACAGCATTTATTTTTTTCCTTTTTTTTTGGATGCTTCTAGAACACTTAGTGTAAAAAAAATCTCAAAAACTACTAAAAAAATAACATAAACAGCACAAAAAATGCATAAGTATCGAACACTTAAATAATCAAATCCAGCATACATACAAAGTCCTGTCATCACTAACATAATTATATGTCCCAGTCATCAATATTTTACTCCAATAGTCATTCATACTAATCATAAAATAACGATTGATAAATAAAATCATCAAAATGAAAAAATGTTTCCTCCATCATAATTTTTTTGCCCTTTTTCTAAAGCAATTAAGATAAAAACCGCAAGAATTATAAACGGAGAAATATATTTAAGCATTCTTAATGTATGTCATATTTTGTTAAATGATGAAACTTTAAACATTTTTGTTAATAATTTCATTCTCTTTAATTTTACATTTTATAAAAAAACAAATTAATTATTATGCTTTTACTTTACACATTCTAAATTTACAAACTAATTCAAAAAACGAAATTCTTCTAAAAACTAAAAAAACAATTTCAATTATTACAAAGACTACTCCAATAATATTGAAAATCAAGGCAGAAATAATAAATTGTAATACTCAATAGGATAATATTTCTGTACGATGGGCTAATCTTCGTTCATCTTGTTTTACCATTTTGATGCCAAATTGTGTCATTCAAAAAGTATTACGGATTAATGATAAGAATACTAAATCAAGAATGATCAAGAAAAATCCAGCAGTAATTAAACATATACAGGCAAAAGGTTTAATTAATATTACATGAGACGTGATGTATCAAAGTGGATTATAATGTAGCAGTTCCAAAAGCCCAATAAGGAAACAACACATTCCAATTTGTGTGAATAAAAAACATGAAAATTTCTTAAAATTTGAAGCATTTGACATTTGCATAACTTTATTAATATACATAAAAACAGAATTAAATGGCGGTAAAAGAACAAAATTTTATTTAAAAATAAAAAAATAAGCAAAATTTGCTTATTTTTTGTAATCATTAATATTAACTTTTTTAGTTATTAATGCTTGGGATAATTTTTGATTATTACATGCTAATCCATATATTACGTTATCATTCTCATCGAAAATTAAGTGATAACCATTATTAATGGTTGGTAAAATAAATTCTTTTGATTTATCATTTTTATTTTGATATCTACCTACAATTGTTATATTGCTCCCGAATATATATGTCATAATCGGCAAAGTTAATGAAATGTATGATTCATCTTTTCCACAAATATGTGATCCTGCAATTTTCCCATGAAGTCTAGCTTCAGCCCACAATTTGCGTAAAGGTTTATTTTCGATATTAGCAACATCGCCAATTGCGTAAATATCTGGTAAATTAGTTTGCATTTTTTCGTTAACAATAATTCCGTTCGACCCGATCTTCAAATCAGTATTTTTAAATAAATCAACATTTGGAACTGTTCTTGAAGAGATTAACATACAATCCGCTTCTAATTTTCTTCCGTCTTGTAGAATCAATTTTTTAAATTCTCCGCGGTTATTTTTAACAACTTCTTTTATGCGGACTTCTGTTACGAATTCAACATTTTTCTTTTTTAAATCTTCAATAATGACTGGTAAAAATTGTTCTGAAAAATTATTAACAAGTGGTCGTGACATATACTCTAAAAGCGTTATTTTTATTCCGTGCTCACCAAGCGAACTTGCTACTTCAATACCAGTTTCTCCAGCTCCATGAATTAATGCTGTTTTAAAATTTTTTTTATAAATTTCTTGAATAACATTAGCATCCTCGAAATTTCTAGTCATGTAAATATGTTTTGCATCTTCACCTGGATAGTTTTCTTTAGCAACCAATACACCTGTTGCAATAATTAACTTATCATAATTAAATGTTTCTGATGATGTTAGAACTTTTTTTGCATTTGGGTCAATTGATGTAACCGTTAATCCTAAATGAACATTGACTTTTTTTTCATCATATCATGCCTGATTATGTAAATAAAAAACGTCACTTTCTGCAACTTTTAGATCACCTATCACATCACTTATCATTATTCGGTTATATGGTAAAACGTTTTCTTTTGAAATTAATGTTATTTGAGCATCTTGATTTAAATTACGGATCGTTTCAATAGCAACAACTGAAGCAACCCCCCCGCCAATAATTAATATATTCATATAATTTAAGTTAATCAAGTTCTTGCATTAAACATGCTTTATGAGAAATAGGTTTGAAAACATCATCTGATTCTAGTAAATCATTAATAATTGCATTACCAATTTTTTCACCATACTTGTGACATTGTTTCAATTGTACCTGACTTGGTTTAAAATTAATTGCCAAACCTTTCATAGTAGCAAATCCTATTTGAGCAAGACGAGCAGTTAAATTAGGAACACCCTCTCCACTTCATCCATACGAACCAAAAGCAGCACCTATTTTGCATTTTTGATTACATGCGGATAAACTTGATAAAATATCGTGTGCTAATGGCAAGGCATCATTATTAATAGTACATGAACCTATAACAACAGCTGATGCTATGGCAATATTTGTTAATATTTCTGGTTTTTTTGCTGCATAATTAGCAACATCAATTGGGTAAGGATAAATTCTTATAGATTTATCTACACTTTTAATTCCTTTTTCAATCTCGGCAGCCATCATTGCTGTGTATCCATATGCTGTGCAATAAGGAATTACAACAATTTTTTTAGTAATTTTCTCTTCTGTTGATCATTCTTTATATTTATTAACAACAAAGTCAATTTTTTCATCTAAAACTGGTCCGTGTCCACAACAAATTAGGTTATAATCCAAACGTTTTATTTTATCAATTGCAAATAGAACATGTTTTTTAAACGGACTAAAAATCGCTGTGTAATAATATTGAAAAGCTTTAAAATAATCGTCTCACTTGTTTTGTGGTAATTTCGACATCAAAATGTCATCAAAAGCATAATGAGAACCGAACGAATCGCAAGTTACTAAAATTTTTTCTTCTTTAATATATGTATAAATTGAATCTGGTCAATGTAACATTGGTACATTTAAAAATTGAAATGTTGAATTTCCAATTTTTAAATCTTTGCCTTCCACTGCTTCAACTGTATTTAAATCATCGATGTTCGTTACTTCTTTTAAGTATTTAATTGTGTTTTTTGAACCAATAATTTTTATATTCGGAATTAATTTTGCTAAATTTTCTACACTGCCTGAATGATCTGGTTCAGTATGGTTAACAAGAATGTATTTAATTTGAGATAAATCATTCCCCACAACTTCCTTAATTTTTTTGATGTACTCATCATAAAATAGTACTTTAACTGTTTCAAATAAAACGTATCCTTCGGAAGTTTTGTAAATGTATGAATTGTAAGATGTACCAAAATCAGTAACCATAATGATATCAAATATTTTAATATCGTGGTCTTGAGATCCTACATATCATAGATTTTCACGAAGTTGCAATGAATGCAAACCATCATGTTTTGTTAATTTTTCCATATATTCCCCTTAATATAATTAACTCTATTATTTATTTTAATACTTATTAAATTTTTTATCTTTAAAAATAAAAAAATAATCTTGCGATTATTTTTTTTGTAAACGAGCTTTTTTACCAGTTAAATTTCTTAGGAAGTACAACTTAGAACGTCTTACTTTATTAGAATTTTTAACTTCAATTTTAGCAATTAATGGCGAATTCAATAAGAATGTTCTTTCCACTCCCACACCGTATGATACCTTGCGAACATTAATTGTTCGATTAACACCTTCGCCGTGTAATTTGATAACAACTCCTTCAAATTTTTGAATACGTTGTTTAGCTTTATCACCTTGTCCTTCCATAATAATTGTTGAAACGATTACATCGTCTCCAACATTTACATCAGTTAGATTAGGATTTTTATATTGTTGTTCAACAATTGACATGATTTTATTTTTCATTACTGTCTCCTTTATGTTTTTTAATTATTTGTTGATATTTTGGTTTGTCTTTAATTTTTTCTCAAAGATCTTTTCTTTTGTTAAAAGTATTTAAAACTGATTGTTCATTTCTTCATTCATCTATTTGAGCATGATTACCACTCAACAACACTGGTGGCACCTCATGTCCCTGAAATATTCTAGGTTTTGTGTAATGTGGATAATCTAATAAATTATCCTCACTAAAGGAATCATTTTCCACAGATTCTGTAGCAATCACGTTCGGAACTAGTCGAATTATCGCATCCATTAATACTAAACTCGCAACTTCTCCACCAGTTAGAACATAATCACCGATTGAAATTTCCTCGTCAAATCACTCTAATGCTCGCTCGTCAATACCTTCATAATGACCACATAAAATCAAAATTTTTTTATATTTAGATATCGATAATGCTTTTTTCTGATTCAAAACATTGCCTTGTGGTGATAGATAAACACGATGATATGCGTGTTGTGGATCTATTTTACTTAATGCATTAAAAATTGGTTCACACATTATAACCATTCCTTTTTTTCCACCAAAAGAATAATCATCAACCTGGTTATTTTTTAAAGAAGTATAGTCACGCAAATTTTCAATTTTAACCGAAACAATATTTTCTTTTATTGCGCGACCTACAATTGAACTTTCAACAAAATTTTCAAAGAACTTAGGAAATAAAGTTAAAACTGTTATTTCCAAACTATTTACTTGTCTTTGTGTCATTAAATTTTTTCATAATTCCGTTTTGAGATAAGATTTTACGAACTGTGTCTGAGGGTTCAGCACCGTTTTTTAATCATTTTAATGTTACTTCTTCACTAATTTTTACATCTTCGTTTAACGGATTGAATGTTCCTAATTGTTCAATATATTCCCCACTTAATTTAGCACGAGAATCGATTGCTACAATACGGTAAACAGGTTTCTTTTTAGCACCCATTCTTCATAGTCTTAATTTAACCATCGATATTCCTTTCTTGTTTAAAAACAAGGACATTTTACTTAATAAAAAAAAATAAGTCAAGTAATTTTACTTGACTTACTTAATATAAATTAGTTTATAACAATTATTCTTGATTAAATATTTAAACCTAAGAATAATGTAATTAAAACAAATGATGCTAATAACAGTGTTGAAAAAATGTTTAGCACAATTGCTATGTAAAAAGCATATTTTTCTGATGGCAATAAATTTGTTGATTTTCTAAATTTCACGAAATTTTCAAAAATTGTGTAAGCATGAAGAGCGAAAGAAACTAAAGCTAATGCAGCTAAAGTTAACAATAATCCTTTTTTAAGTTCAACTGCGTTGATTGTTCCTTCATAAACGCCCAAAACGTCTAACAATCAGAATAACGATAATACACTTATCAATAATCCAACAAAAATAGATAAAATCGATTCTATTAAATATATTGAAGATTTCGCAATTTTGTATTCATTATAAAAATTTCTTGCAGTAATGAAGTACCCTGGAACATTAGCTATAGCTGCAATTAATGCGATTAATGTAGCAGCTGTCGCTGTTGTTGGTAACGGTTTAACATTAGAACTAATAACAACAGTTCCATGTATAAATGATACGATTGCTAAAGCTGCAAAAAACAACGTTAATCATCATACATTTTTCTTTGCAAATCTAATTGCAACAATATCGTGACCTGCTTTTCATTTTTCAACTTCAGTTTTAGATAAAATAACTGAATATAATTTAAAAAAAATTACAACAAGTATTGAAAAAATTCCTTGTAAAAATCATCCCCAATTAGATAAATCAGTGAATGTTTGATTACTTTGTGCCTCAAAAAAATGAGTAATATTCATTTTTAATTTCCTTTCTTTATGGTTATAAATACCTTGTTAATTTTATACAAAAAATGCCATCAAAACAATGGCATTTTTTATTGAAATTAAATTTATGCAAATATATTATGCGACGTCATCGGGAATTCCCATTCAGCCAATAAAATTAACATAAAAACGATAATTGTTGCTGTTAAAACAAGAGCATGAGCAAATTTTGCAATGTGTGTTCATCTATTAACTTTATCAGTTGTTTTTAATGCTTTCATTAGTAACATTAAACTTACAATAACAAATCCAAATGCAGTTAGAATAGCAATTATCGAAACAATAAAAGCAACTAATGTCACATTTGAAACAAAGTTTGGATCTGGTACTGCTAATTTAAATTTATTTAAATCAATAGGAGGTAATAAGCTTGCATCATCAAACTGCAAACTCATTTCAAATCCATAATATCCTCATATAATAGAAATTAATATTAGAAAAACACCTAGTACTAACTCTAATCAAGCTTCGAAAGAAGATAAAAATTTAATTTTTCCTTGTGATGCTCTATTTAAGTAAATAATTGTTCCTGATAAATATAAGCAATTTAAACCAATAAATGCCATAAATACTGCTCCCACAACAAATAGCGTTTTTGCAACTGATAAGTTTGCTGGAATTAAATGAGCAACGGTTTTTCCAATGATAATATCTCCTCTTAATAATTCGATATTAAAACCTTGCATAATACTAATGAATCCTAATAATACAAAAAAGAAGCTTAATCATCTTGCATTATGGATTGATAATTGTGAATATTTCACATCATCTAAATAAACTGTTTTATCTACATCTTTGTTATTACGTAGTTTTATAACTACTTGAAATATATAAGAAATCGCTGTTGTAAACGCACAAAAAATAAGCGCAACTCAACACGATTGTTCAAAATTTTGTCAATTCATGTTTCCCCTTTATATGTTTACACATATTGTTTTAATTATAATTAAAAAAGAAATTAAAAAACAACTTTTTTTAATTATTTAAGTTGATTTAATGGATTATTCGGCATGTTTTTAAATTGCTTCATTAAAGTTTTAGCTTGTTCAAACTGATTCATCAATTTATTAAAATCTTGAGCTGTTTTTCCAGAACCTTTAATAACTCTTTGTTTTCTTGAAGGTTCTTTTAAAAGTTTTGGATTTTTACGTTCTTCTTTTGTCATTGAACTAATTAAGGTTTCAAATAATTTCAATTTTTTTTCAGCTTCATCAAAATCAACATTACCTAATTGCCCCATATTCGGCATATATTTCATAATATTTTTTAACTTACCTAATTTTTTCATTTGTTTTAATTGATCTAGTAAATCTTCAAAATCAAATTTACCATCAATAAATTTCTTAGCATCTTTTTTTTGTTTATCTAAATCAATCGCTTCTTCAATTTTTTCAGTTAATGTTTCAATATCTCCAAGACCCAAAATACGATTAACTATTCTATGAGGATTAAATACTTCTATATCTCCTACTTTTTCTCCCGTACCTGCTAATTTAATTGGTAACTTCATTAAATAGCTAATACTAATTGCGGCTCCACCTTTGGCATTTCCATCTAGTTTAGTAATAAAAAATGATGATAATTCGATAGCATCATGAAATGTTTGAGCTACATTAATGATATCTTGCCCAGATAGTGCATCAATAGTCATAATTGTTTCTGCTGGTTTTACAATCTTCTTAATTTGATGCAATTCATCCATTAATTCTTTATTGGTGTGCAATCTTCCGGCCGTATCGTAAATCACAATATCATAACCTTCATAATGAGATTTATGATAGGCTTCCTTCGCTAAATCAACAGGATTTACTTTCGTTCCTTTTTCAAGAACTTCTATATTTAAGGATTCACCTAATGTTTTTAATTGATCGATTGCGGCTGGACGATAAATATCACACGCCACTAATAAAATTTTTTTAGTTGGATATTTTGATTTTAGATAATTAGCCAATTTTGCTACCGATGTTGTTTTTCCAGTTCCTTGCAAACCAACAAACATAATATTAAGTGGAAAGTTAGAAAGATTTAAATCGTGTCTTTTTTGGTTTAAAATATTGAACAGTTCCTCATGAATTAATTTTTTAATCTGATATTGAGCCCCTGAATTTTTATATAAATCTTTTGACAAAATATCTGAACGTAATTTATCAATAAATTCACGGACAACTTTAATATTTACATCAGCTTCCAATAAACCCGTTCTTATATCTTTTAATAATTGATTTACATCGTCTGGTTTTAGTGTCTTATGTTTCCCTAGTTTTTCTAAAGACTTATTAAATTTTTCGGAAATAAAATCAAACATAATACCTACCCTATTTTCACTAAAAATAATTTTAGCAAATAATTATTAATAAAAATTTTCTAATTTTTTAAGGAACTCATCCTTTGACATTCTATTATCTTTAAATTTATCGACTAAAGCCACAACTGATTCTTGTTTAGACAATATTTTTAAATTATTTTCATAGTCTATTAATATTTTTGTTGTTTTAATAATAGAATCGCTTACTGCATTTTTCGAAATGCCACAAGCATCCGCAATTTCTTGCAGTGTAACGTCATAAAAGTAATATTGTTCAAAATACAAGCGTTGCTTATCCGTTAGAAGTGAATTATATACATCATATATGTTAGTTATATAAACACTTTTTGGTTGCAATAAATTTTTACTCATTTGTCGAACCAAGTCCTGATATTAAATTATAAATATATTCTTTTGCGTTAAATTCAATCAAATCATCAATTGCTTCCCCAACACCTAAATATTTAATCGGTATTTGAAAAGACTGAGCAATTGATAAAACGATTCCTCCCTTTGACGAACCATCCATTTTTGTCAAAATTATCCCGGTTAAACCACACGCTTCATTAAAAACTAAAGCTTGTGAAATTCCATTTTGCCCAGTTGTAGCATCTAATATCAAGAGAGATTCCATTGGTTGATTCGGAAATTTACGTTGAATTATTTTATGAATTTTTTGGATTTCAGCCATTAAATTTTGTTTATTTTCTAATCTCCCAGCAGTATCGCAAATTAAAACTTCTCACTTTTCAAGTTGAGCTTTATCAATCCCGTCAAAAATAACACTAGCTGGATCTTGTTTTGGACTTTTCGGACCCACAAAATTCACACCTAAACGTTCTGATCAAATTTTTAGTTGTTCAACTGCCCCAGCTCGAAATGTGTCAGCTGCAACGATACCGATTTTAGAATATTTTGATTTTAAATTATGTGCGAGTTTAGCGATGGTTGTTGTTTTACCTACGCCATTGACTCCAACAACTAAAATAATGTTAAATTCATTATTTAAACTTAATGATACTTTGTCATTTACCTCTGAAAAACTATTAAATAGTTCTTCAACAATAATCCCTTTTATTTCTTCAATATCTGTAATTTTTTTACGGCGTATTTCGTATCGAATTTTCTCAGTAACTTGATCAACAATATTGACATTAACATCGCTTGTAATTAATATTTCTTCGAGTTCATCTAAAAATTTTTCGTCAACTTCCTTAAAGTTTATAAATAGACTATTAATTTTTTGACTAAAACTAAATCGAGATTTGGTTAAGGCTTTATAAACCTTTTCTTCTCTCTCGTGATTTTCATTTTTTGGTTTAAATTTATTAAAAAGTTTTTTTAGCAACATAATTTAATTGTAAATTAGAAACATTTTAGTTAGAAGGATTTTTATAGAGATGTAACATTAGTTTTATCAATCATTTCTTTAGCCGATTCTAATGAAATACCAACAACTTTACTAATACCTTTTTCTTCCATTGTAATGCCGCATAAACTTTCGCATTTTTCCATTGTTCCAGAACGATGGGTTACAACAATAAACTGTGTGTTTTTAACTTCACGCAAATAATTAGCGAAACGAGTGACATTAGAAATATCAAGTGCCGCTTCAGCTTCATCTAAAATAACAAAAGGTAAAGGTTTAACACATAAAATTGCAAATAATGTTGCCAATGCTACTAACGATTTTTCTCCGCCACTTAATAAATTTAAATTATTAATTTTTTTACCTGGTAAATTAATTTGTAGATCTATTCCCGTTTCTAAAATATTGTTTGGATCAAGAAAATAAATTTTTGCCTCACCATGACCAGCTAATTTTGATAAAGTGGTTGGTAAGTATTTGTTTGTTTCAATAATTATCTGACCAAATTTTTCAACAATTATTTTATCCAAATCACTTAGCGTGTTTAAAATTTCTGACTTAGCCTGATTAATTTCAGTGTATTGTTTTGATAAAAAATCAAAACGAGTTTTTTCTTGATTATACAATTCAATCGAATCAATATTTACTGGTAATAATTCGTTCATTTCATTTTTTAAACTGTGAATTTGATGTGTTAATTCAGATGTAATTTCAATCCCTGATTTTTTAAATCTTTCTAATGCTAATTCGTAAGTAATTTGGTATTCTTCTACTAAACGATTTAAATACGAAGCAATATCTTTATCAAATCCTAGAATTTGCATATTTCCCTCGTGAATATTATGGTTAACTTCTTTTTCTTCGTTTAATAATAATTTATATTGACTCTCTTTCGCAATTAAATTATTAACTAAATAAAGTCTTTCATCATGTAATGAATTTAATGATTGCTTTAAATTCTCTTTTTCACTCAATAATCCATTTATATCGCTATCTAAATTTTTTCCAAGCGATGATTCAAATTTACTTAATTTGAAACTGATTTCTTCTAATTCTTTTTCTAGTAATTTAACGTTTATTAAAAAATTCTGGTTATTTTTTTCATTGTTTTGAATAGTTCCTCTAGCCTCAACTATTTTTACCTGAATTTCTTTTATTAAATTAAGTGTGTCATTAAATTCTTCTTCTAATTTTTTTAAATTTACACTATTGTAGATGCTATCTAATTTTAAATTTCCACCGGTTACCATTCCACTTGGATTAAAAACACTTCCGTCTAAGGAAACAACAAAATATTTTTTATTTAACGTTAAAAAAATATTAGAAGCATTATCAAAAGTATCGACAACAATTGATCTGCCTAATAAATTTTTCGCAAGAACATCGTATTTCTTGTCAAATTGAATTAGGGATGTTGTTACCCCTATATAACCTTGTTGTTTTGATAAAACAAACATTGATTGCTCATCAATTTCTCTTGAAATAATATTATCTAACGGAATAAATGTAACACGTCCTAATTTATTATTTTTTAAAATTTCAATGCATTTTTGTGCAGTTGCTTTTGTGTTAACAACTAAATTTCTTCTTGTTGAACTTAATAAACTACTTACTGCAATATTATACTTTTCCTCTTTTGGTAAAAGTAGATTTTCAACAATATCGATAATACCATTAACAACCATTGAATTTTTTAATAAAAAATCTATCCCGTGTGAATACTGATTTTTGCTATTTAAATTACTAATTTGGAATTGAAGATTAAATTTTTTTTCTTGATTTAAAAGAAGTTTTTGTTCCAATAAAACAATTTCGCGATCTAATATTTCTAATTGATGACGATTAGAATCAATAAAATCTACTAATTCTTTTAATTTTTCCTCTTTTACGGTTCTTTCGTTTTCCAATATTTTTAAATTTCAATCCTCAGAGGAAGATTTATCATGATCGTTTGTTGTTTTAATTTTCTCTAACTTATCAATATTCTTTGTTAATTGTTCTTGTTTTGTAGAAATATTCAAATCAATAATGTCTAATTTGTTTTTTGCTGAATTAATCTGGGCTTCTTGTTTTGTTAATTCGGTAGTCAAATATTCTTGTTTAATTTTCAATTCATTTAAAATTTCTAAAACATTATTTTTTTTCTCATTCAAATTTTTAAGATTATAAGCTAATCAAGATATTTCAATTTGTTGCAAATTATTTTTAATTTCTAAGTATTTTTCTGCTTTTTTTGCTTGTTTTTCTAAATAACCTAGGTGGCGAGAAATTTCGTCAATTATATTTTGTACTTGTGCTAAGTTTTCTTCAGTACGTTCTAATTTTCTAACTGATTCTATTTTTCGTTGGCGGTATTTTGCAATTCCAGCAGCTTCTTCAAAAATAGCGCGTTTTTTTTCTGGCGATGAAGTAATAAATTCTGTCAAATTTCCTTGAGAAATTAGGGCTAAACTATTTTTCGATATTCCTAAATCTCACAATAAATTTTGAATGTCTTTTAAACGAACTTGAATGCGATTAATGTAATATTCATTTTCTTGGTCATCACGATATGCTCGTTTGCAAATTTCCACTTCTTTAGTTTCATAAGGTAGTAACAAATCTTCATTGTCAAAGATTAATTTTACTTCTGCAAAATTTAAAGGTTCTTCTGTTCCATTGCCTTTAAAAATAATATCTTCAGAATCACTAGTACGAAGTGCTTCCTTACTATTTGAACCAAAAACTCATTTAACAGCATCGCTAATATTTGATTTTCCCGAACCATTCGGTCCAACAATTCCGTTAATTCCGTTGTGAAAATTTATTTTTACTGGGCGACCAAACGATTTAAAACCAAATATTTCCATTCTCTTTAAATACATATTATTAAATCCCCACCTTTTGTAGTTTCATTATATATTTAAATTTTTCACAAAATTAAAAATAATTAGGTAATTTTCTTATACTTAAAGAAAAGAACGATTGCAAATAATATCAAATCGCTAATAATCATACTTAATCCAGCTAAAGCCGTTGGAATAATTCCTAATAAACCTAATATGATAGCAATAATGTTGTAAATAAACGACCAAATAATTGCAATTTTAATATATCGATTTGTTGCAGCTAATAATTTTATTAAATAATGTACATTCTCGATTCTATCATTTAATAAAATTACATCACCACTTACTAGCGAAAAGTCATTACCTGAATAAATCGGTAAGAATATTTTCGCTTTATGAGCTGCAAAGGCATCATTAAAACCATCTCCCACATACATAACATTATAAAAATGCTCCTGTTGCAGCATATCTATAATTTCGCCTTTTTCTTTTGGTGATAAATTTGTAAAAATGTTTGATTTTTCTAAAGTGTTCGAAATAGAGCTAGAAACGCTTTTAGAATTGTCACCCGTCAAAATATATACATCATAGTTATCTTTTTGTAAATTAATAATTGTAGAAATAGCGTTCTCTTTTAAATTATCATCAACATCAAAACCAACAACTACTTCATTATCGATACATAGAACATTTTTTTGATTAAAACTATTAAAATTTACGTTCGGATATTTTGAAAGAATATGTTTTCTATCACCAACAACAATTTTTTGTTTATTATATTTAGCCTCTATTCCTGAACCAACTATCTCGCGAACATCTTCAAATTTATACAGATTAGTATAAGAAACGATGTGACAAATAGATTTTGCAATTGGATGATTAGAATACAATTCAATTGAATACAACATATCTAAATATTCTTGATTATCATTTAATGATTCTAAATTAATAATTTTAACACCTGATTTTGTTAGAGTGCCTGTCTTGTCGAAAGCAATACAATTAATTTTGCTAATTTCATCAAGAATAGTAAAATTTTTGATGGCAATATTTTGACGATATCCTTTTCAAACAGCTATTGTTAATAGCAATGGTGCCGTTAAAGAGAAAGCACAAGGACAAACAATAATTACCATAGTCATTCCTTTTAAAAATCCTTGAGCAAAACTGAATCAAATATTCTCATTGTAATATCAATACAAAAACAACATTCAAAATAATAATGATGCAATAAATAGAATTACTTGAATAATAAAAACATATTTTGATGCTTTTTCGGTAAAATTGGTAATTCGATCGCTAGAATTTTTTGATTTAGACAGAACTGTAAATAATTGGGCGATTGAAGAAGCGTTAAATGGGCGAATAACTTTTAATTCTATAGCATTCTCTACATTAACAGAACCGGAAATAATTTCATTTCCTTTTTGATAAATTTGTTCATCTGTATTTCCGGTTCAAATTTTATTATTCATTTTTGCTTTTTCAGAAATTAGCTCACAATCAAAAGGAACCAATCCGCCTTTAGCAACTCGAATAATTTCACCAACTTTAATATCCTCAATCGCCTTAATTTTTGTATCTTTACCATTTATAACTACAATTTTTTTAGGAATAACATTTTCTAGCGCTTCTAAATTTTTATTAGAACTTGCGACAATTTTTGATTCCAAGTAATGACCTAAATTAGCAAAAAATAACAACATTGTTGTTGTATAAAAATATGAATAATTAGGTACATCTCCATTCGTTCTAGAAGATAAATTTTGACCAGTCTGCATCATAATTAAAAAAGTTAATGATGCGATAAAAGAAACAACAGCTGAAAAAGAAATCAAAAAATCTAAACCGATAAATTTTCATGTTTTTCAAACGTTTCATGCACTTTTGCATCAAGCTGGAACTATTAAAAAAAATGTAATACTGCCGGCGAATAATTGTACTCATGGATTCAACAAAGAATCTCGTATTAAACTAACATCATTTACTTTCCCGCCAGATATTTCATCTGCCAAAGCAAATAAAGCAAAAATGCTAGAAAAAATTACTAAACTTCAAAATATTTTAATCCAATGATATTTAACTCAAGACAATTTTCATCTCCTCGTCATTAGACAACTTATTTAAAGCATCCAATGCAGCTTTTTGTTCAGCTTTTTTTCGAGAAGTATCTTGTCCTCTACCTAGTTCATTACCATCATAATAAACACCAACCGTAAACACTACGCTATTACTTTTTTTATTATTTTTACGATTAATTATATTGTATTGTAAAATCTTAGCTGATTTTGTTTGAAGAATTTCTTGCAATTTAGTCTTGTAGTCTTCGACATCAATTTCTTCAATAATTGCTAAAACTTGCGGAAAAAAATTTTTAAGCAAAAATTTTTCTACTTCCTCATAACCTTGATCAATAAAAAATGCTCCTAAAAATGACTCAAGAGTATCTCCTAAAATTTTAGTGTTAATTTCGGATTTTGGCATATTTTCGTGAATGATAATAACATCTTCCAATTTTAATTGTCTTGAAAAACTAGCTAATGTCGGTTTGCAAACCATTTTTGCACGAAGTTTTGTCATTTCTCCTTCAGAAATTTCATAATTATAATATAGAAATTTAGATGTAACAGTTGCTAAGACGGAATCTCCTAAAAATTCTAATCTTTGATAATTAATTCCCATCTTTTTCCCCATAAAAAAAGAACCATGGGTAAACGCTTCGATATATAAATCAAAATTTTTAAATTTAATGTTTTGACTTTCTAAAAATTTAGTTATTTCATTCAATTTCTCTTGTTTATATATTTGAACATTATTTTTCATTTATAAAATGTCTTTCTTTAATTTTTTTAAAATTTCCTTATCTAGGATATTTTTTGCTTGTTCAAACACCGCCTCAAAGGAAATTTCATCACTTGAACCATGCGCTTTTATTATAAGAGAATCAAAACCTATTATCAATGCTCCTCCCGCTTTTCGATGATCGAATTTATTAGCAACATTGGTTAATGTTTTTTTAACTAGTAATCCACCAATTTTTGTTTTTAAATTATTTTCTTTAATAGATAACTTAATGGATTGACCTAAGTATTTCAGAGCACCTTCCATACTTTTTAATGCTATATTGCTAGTTCATCCATCTCCCACTAAAATATCAACCGGTAAATTTACAAGGTCTTTTGATTCTACATTACCGTAAAAATGAATTTTTTTATCCTTTTCTAATAATTCGTGTGCTAATTGAATGTGTTCTAGTCCTTTTCATTTCTCTGTTCCATTACTTAATAATCCGACAGTCGGTCTACTAACCCCATAATAATGTTGATAAAATGATGTTGCCATTCTAGCAAATCCAACCAAACCTTCCGGTTTTACGGTCAAATTAGCACCAACGTCCAAAACTAATTTTGGATTATCGTTTTTTTCGAAAGGTGGGAAAAATGCCATAAAACCGGGGATATATTCAGTGTTTAAACGTTTTAGTTTTAAAAATGTATTAGCTAAAAGTACTCCACTATTGCCAGCTGAAATAGCGATATTTGCTTTTTTAGTTTCTAATAATTCAATAATTTTACTAATAGGGTTGTCTTGTTTTTTACGAAAAGCTAATGGCGTATCAGCGTGACTAATACGAAAAGCAACCAATTCGATGCTCATATTCTTAAGTGGTTCATAATTTTCGAAATCTTCTTTATTACCAACTAAAATGAAATGAAAATTACTATTTTTTTGAGCAAATTTTTTGACAACTTTTAATATTTCCGCTGGTCCATTGTCAGCACCTGTAATATCAACAGCAATGATTTTATGCATTATCAACCTCAAAACCAATTATTGTGAAGTAAACTGGTTGATTTGTTTGAAGGATTTCATGTTCAATATGCAATTTCTTAGCCATTTTTTCAATCGAATCTACTTGTTCTAAATCTAGTTCTTGCCCCATTAAGAAACTCACCATCCCAACATTTTTTGGAATTACTTTATTGGAAATAATTTCTAATGCTTTATCAAATGATTTGCATGAAGCGATAATTTTTTTAGGTTTAACCATAACCAAATAATCATCTTTACGAACTTTCACGTTATCCAAAACAATATTCTTAGCTGCCGTTGTAATAATGCAATATTGTATTTTTTCTAATATTTGCTCACATTCTCTAACAATATCTTCAAATGGCGCTTCTTTATCAATATATTGTGAAATAATAAATGATTCAACCATATTCGTGGTTTTAACAATTTTAATATTCGAGTTTGCTGAATGTTTTTGTGCTTGTAAAGCTACTAAATAGATATTGCTATCATTTGGAAAAATGATGACATTTTCAGCATTTATTGTATCTATAGCTACAATAAAATCCTGTAAGGATGGATTATTTGTTGCTCCACCAGAAATTAAATAATCGATTCCTAACTCTTTAGCAATAGAATATACTCCTTCACCCGAACCTACAGCAATTGTTGCAAATTTTGCTCGCTCTTTTTTAGTGGGTTCTTTTGAATTTTGATTTAAATCAATAATTTGATGCTCCTCAACTTGGTATTGCATATTTTCTATTTTCAATTTATGAAATTCTCCCATGTTTTGAAAATAGGTAATCAGTTCCCCCGGTTTAAAAGTATGAGCATGAAATTTTAATAAATTATCCATCGCAACGATAACAATTGAATCGCATCCTTTTTTTTCTAAATCGATTTCAATTTGTTTTTTATCAAAAATGAAAGTATCTTTCATTTCCAAAATACCTTCTGAACAATAACCAAATTGTTGATTATCTACGTTATGATTTTTAGCATTTTCACTTTGATTAGTAACATTTCCACTTGCTAGTTCAACGGTTTCTCCAGCAAAGTATTTTTGAAATCCGACAAAAACTTGATGTAAACCCATTCCCCCCGAATCAACAACATCCGCTTTTTTTAATAATGGTAATAAATTAGGTGTATTTTCAAGCGATTTGCGACTTTCTTTTACAAGTAATTCCAATAAATCATTTATTTTTTTGGTTTTTCCTTGTTTGCTGCTGCTGATGTCTCGCGAATAACCGTCAAAATTGTCCCCTCAATAGGTTTTAAAACAGAGCTATAAGCTTCTTCTACTCCACGAGCTAATCCTTCGCATAAATCAGAAACTGTTAATTCTTCTAACAAATTTAAGTCTTGCAAATTTAGTGATATTCCATTAAAAATTTGGCTAAAAATAACTCCAGAATTCCCTCTCGCTCCTAGCAATAAACCTTTAGCAAAATCATGAGTTAAATCTTGAATCGTTTTAAAATTTTTATTTTCGATTAATTTAATTCCATTAGTAAATGTTAAAAACATATTTGTCCCTGTGTCGCAATCTGGTACAGGGAAAACGTTTAAATTATTAATTTGTGCCACATGATGTGAAAAATGCTTATAAGCAAAAATTAACATATCATAAAATTGATTAATAGAAATTTTATTCATATTATGCACCAAAATCCTCAATATAAATGTGAATCTTCACAATTTCTAAATTTAAATGTTCTTTTAACTCATAAAGAACTCGTTCAGTGATGCTTGACATAATCGAATGCACATTCACATTTAATTTCAAAATCACATGAATATCTAAATTGTAAATTTTAGTATTTTGATCTCACTTAACATCGATACTTTTCTTTTTTCATGCTTTTTTTAGGGTTGTACTAATACTTTTAGTTTGATCAAAATCCGATTTATTTAAAAATAATTTAAAATCAGCCAACCCTTTCACACCAGGAATCTCAATAATACATGAATTAATTAATTCGAAAATTAACTTTTCGTTTATTTGTAAAGTCCCTAATTTTAAATTAGTTTTTAACATAGATCCCCTTTATCTATTTCAAATAGCTAAGAATATTTACAAAAACATTCTTTCCTATTAATTATAAATTAATTTTTAATTTTTTATTTCCTATAAAATATAAAGTATGTTAATATTTATTAATGGAAAGTCAACTTACACTAGTTGCTTTAAAAAAGGAATAGAAGATGTCGAGAAAATGTGATCTAACTGGTAAATCATTTATGTCTGGAAACAATAGAAGTCATGCTATGAACGCAACAAGACGTAAATGACAAGCAAACTTACAAACTAAAAAACTAGTTATTGATGGACAAACTGTAAAAATTAAAGTTTCAGCAAGAGCTTTAAAAACATTAAATAAATCAAAAACTAATTAATCGATTGTTTCAATAACAAGTATTGATCCACTCTTAGAATGAATGCTAAATGCATTCATTTTTTTATTTTCTAATTGATTTGAGATTGATGCATCACTATTGGTAACTTTTTTATCAACTCAATTTCAATATAATCCGTCCGTTGTAATTAAGTCATCACTGAATGGAAATAAAGAAATATAGTGAAAAGTGGGATAAATTTGATTTTTACCCTTTTTTATTACATAGACACGATTATTTGCACTATAAAGAGTAATATTTAATTCTTTGTTTTTTTTTAAAAAATTTAAATTGTTAATGCAATGATCTCATCGATTACCATTTTTTGTAATAATGTGAAATTTATTAAATCCTTCATTCAATGCATATTCAAAGCATTCCTCTAAATCAGTTTTATCTTTGTCCCAATTCAGTTTTTTAACATTAGATAAGCTGGAATTAACAAAATTTCATTCCAAAGTAGTCAATGAATCGAAATCACCAATTGAATACACTAAATTTAAATTATTTTGAATTGCGTATAAAACTCCACGTTCAGTAGCAATAATTGGTGCACCACAATGAATTATTTTCTTCAAATAATCATTAATTTCAGAAGTCGCTAAAATGACACATTCTTTCATTAATTATCGAACTCCATCAATGCATCTTTGTAATTTGAAGCCTTTCAAATATAAGAACCTACAACAAAAGTGTTAGCTCCTAATTTTTTAAGTTCTTTAGCGTTAGTTGGATTAATTCCGCCATCAACAATTATCTCAAATTCTAAACTTTTAGCTTCACGATATTTAGCAATTTTTTCTACACGTGCATATGTTGATTCTTGAAAAGGTTGACCACCATAACCAGGTTCTACACTCATAACCATAATTGAGGAAATTTTTGGTAAATATTCATATATTTGTTCAATATTGGTTTTAGGATTAATAACTATTCCTGGTTTAATTCCTTTAGCCTTAATATCTGTAATAAACGGTTTTATTTCACGGTAATACAGAGATTCGAAATGAAACATGAAGGTAGTGATTCCTGTTTTTTCGTAAAACGGGAAATCTCTTATTGGGTCTCGTACCATTAAATGGCAACCTAAATCAAATTTTTCTTTGTACATTTCACATATGTCTTTGACATATTTTGGACCATACGACACTTGTGGAACAAAATTACCATCCATAACATCTAGGTGCAAACTTCTAAAACCCGCTTCATATAGGTTATCAATTGTTTCTTTTATTTTTAGATAATTTATATCTAATGTCGACACGCTAATATTCATAATATTATTTTAATTTATTTCGGGGTGAAAACTTAGTTTGATTTTGCTTTTCATCCATAATTAATAAATAACTTTGATAAAAAAATTCCGGAATTTTATTGCCAACTTGTTTTTTAATTTCACATCCAGGTTCATTTGTATGGGTACAATTAGCAAATTTGCATTTATCTATGTGTTCGCGAAATACAAAATATCCTTTCGCTAATTCTTCTTTTGAATATTCATTCAAGTCAATCAACGAAAAACCAGGTGTGTCTATTATTCAAACATTCTTTTCGATTTTAATTAATGAGGAGTGGCGAGTTGTGTGTTTACCTTGTTTTAATTTTTCAGAAATAGCACCTATTTGAAGATTCAATTTCGGATAAACATTATTAATTAAAGTTGTTTTTCCAACTCCAGATTTACCTGTAAACAATAACTTACCATTTCCAAAATATTTTTTTAATTTAGATCAAGATTGATTTTTTAAATTTGAAATTGAATGAACTTTATAACCCATTTTTCGATACATTTTCATTCATATGTCGATTATTAATTCATGCTCTAAATCATTTTTTGAAGCAATGATTACTGGTTTCAAATTATTAATTTCAAATTGAAGCAACAATTTATTAACAAAATTCGGATCAAAATGAGGTTCTAAAAAACTCATGATAATAAAGATGTTATCAATATTTGCAACGTTTGGACGTTCAAAATTATTTTTCCTTTCTTCAACATCGCTAATAATTGCCTTGTTATTATCAATAATTGTTGCCTCGACAAAATCACCAACTTTTGGAGTAATATTTAATCGCATTTTGCCTCTTAAAGTAGCCAAATATGTTTTTTCATTCATTATGTTTTCAATTACATAAAAATTATTAAGAAACTGTATTACTAAAAAGTCAAAATTTTTGTTCATAAATTATTTCTTTCCCAAAATTAATACAATAATAATTCCGGCAAAAAGTGCAACTAATAAAATCATCATTAAAGAAATAACTCTTTTTGTTCCTAAAAACGGCATAGCTGCTTCAGATTTACGAGAAAGTTTTCTCCTTCACTTTAGTGGAATGTTATTTACTTCGTGTTTATCTTTTACTTCTGCTATTAAATTATTTTCCTTTTTATCGAGAATTATTTCTAAATCATTAATTACATCATCAATATTTTTATATCGATTATTCAAATTTTTTGCAGTACATTTTTGGATAAAAAAATCAATCTTATTAGGAATATTTGGGAATCGTGTGTTAACTGACGGAATTTTTCTTTTAATTTGGTCACGTAAGATATCATACATATTAGCTCTAACGAACGGATTTGAACCTGTAATCATCTCATATAGAATCACACCTAATGCATATATGTCAGTAGCTTTAGAAATACTATCTTTGTCAGTGATTGCCTCAGGAGCCATATATTGTACGCTACCTATAATAACATTCGCTTTAGTTAAAGAATGATTTGCCCCTTCTAAAATCGAAATACCAAAATCTGCAATTTTAATTGTTCCATCTGATTTAATTAAAATATTTTCTGGTTTTAAATCGCGATGTACAATATTGCAATTATGAATAGCCTTTAGACCTTTCGCTATTTCATATAGAATTTGGCAAGCCTCATAATAATGAAAGTGCGATCTTTCCCTAAGAACTTGTTTTAAATTTTCTCCATCAACAAATTCCATAACAATATATTCATATAATCCCTCGGAAAAATAATCATATATATGAACCAAATTATTCGAACTTGATGAAACTGCACTAATAATTTGCGCTTCATTTTTAAAACGAATTAAATTTGTTTCAATTGTTTTAATGTCCTCGATTTTCAAACGTTTTAAGGCAACATGACGCCCATAAATAACGTCTTTTGCTAATAAAATAGTGGCCATCCCGCCTTCACCAATGGTATCTACTATTTCATATCTTCCTTTGATTAGATTTGTCACTATTTATCCTCTTTTAGAGCGATCATCAAAATTGTTGCATTATCATTAGTGCGATTTTGCACATAAGTAATCAATTCATTCGTTTTTTCTTTGGTTGTAGTTGGTCTCATCGCCGTTGCAATAAGTGATGTTTCAGAAATAAAATTATAAAAACCATCGCTACATAACAAAAAATAACCAGGTTGATTTGTAATTCTATATAAATCTACAACATACTCTTTTTTTGGACCTAACGCACTAACTAATGCTTGAGAATTCACATCTAAAATTAGATCTAATTCTATTTTTTTAGTTTTTGCATAATTTTCTAAATTTTGATCTTCTGTTAGTTGTTTAACAAAAACATCATTTATAAAATATGCTCGGCTATCACCTATGTTAAAAATATAGGTCATCTCGCTAAAAATTAAACATCCTACAAGTGTTGTTCCCATGTCTTGAGTCTCGGGGTGAGTTTGACCATAGTTTTCTAATCTTTTATGAACTTTATTAATTGCGATATTAATTCAACGTTCAATATTTTTAAAATCATTTTTACGTGCTTTTAAGAATTCTTCTTTTAGATATTCGAGAGATAATTGACTTGCTATTTCACCATTACAATGACCACCCATACCATCACACAAAGCAGCAAAAATGATTCCATCTTGATTAGCGGCAAATGTTGCAGCATCCTCATTGTGACTTCTACTGTTACTTTTTTCTGTGGCAATACTATATTCTATTTGCATGATAACCCCAATAATATATATTAAGTTTAAACCATTTTAAGAGGTAAAATACTTAATTACATTTTAATTTGTTAAATATTATTTTTTCACTGAACTCAATAAAAAATAAATAAAATAACCGCTACACTAAACAATAAAATTGCTCCAATTAATAACAATAAACCTCATATTTTCGACCCTATTTTAAATTTGTGACGAGTAAATCGAATATATATATAAAATAAATATGTAAAAGTAAAAATTATTAAAAAAATAATAGCAGATAAAAGAAAAATTTGTTTAATATTCACGGAATTAAATACCTAATTCTCTACTAATAATCTCGTATACTTGTTTTGCAGCAACATTCAAATCTGAGTTAATAACAACATAGTCATACCTATCTTGTTCATTCATTTCGCTACGCGCTTTATCAAGACGTCTTTTAATATCATCCGGTGTATTGGTTTTTCTTGCAACTATTCTATTTTCTAATTCTTCAAATGAGGGAGGAGCTAAAAAAATTGATACTTTATTTTTAATTTTTCTATTAAGTAAAACTTGTGTTGCTCCTTGAACTTCAATTTCTAGAAAAACATCTATCCCGCTATTAAGTTTCTCTTCTACTATGCTCAACGGAGTTCCATAATAATTTCCTGAAAATTGCGCATATTCTAAGAAATCATGATGTTCTATACGTTTTTCAAATTCTTCTTTAGTTACAAAGAAATAGTCTATTCCTTCTTGTTCTCCAGGTCTAGGTCCGCGAGTTGTCATTGATACAGAGTATCAAAAATTAATATCGTAATTTTGCAATATTTTATGACGAATCGTCCCTTTTCCGACGCCACTTGGTCCACTTAAAATTATTAATTTACCTTTTTTCACTAGACAATTCCTTAATTTTCCTTAGCATGGCTTGCTCTACCATTTTAGGAACTAAGTGTGATATTGGCTCTTTGTAATGAGCAATTTCTCAGCAATATGAACTTGAAATATGAGCATTTTTTGATGAACATAAAATCAAAATTGTTTCAATAGTAGAATCAAATGCTATGTTATTATGTGATAACAACATTTCTCTTTCGATATCATATGAAGTTCTAACTGAGCGAACTAAAAATTTAACACCTAATTTTTTTGCATGTTTAATTGTTAAAACATTATCAAGTTTTATGACTTCAACGTTTGGTAAATTTAATGATTCCACAACATCTTTAGTTAATTCAAATCTTTCTTCAATTGAAAATTTTGTTTTCTTTTGAATATTATTAGTTACACATACATATAATTTATCAAACATCTTTGATGATCTTTGTATCAAATCGATATGACCGTTGGTGATTGGGTCAAAACTCCCAGCAAATAAACCTATTCTATTCATATATACTTCATTTTATTATCTAGTTTTTATTATATGTTTAATTTTTAATTATCAAAACTATTATTTTCACATTACCGTAATTACGTTCAGTTGCAATTTTATATTTTGTTTCATCAATTACAATTTTATTGTCACGAAATGTTTCGATACAAATTATGCCATTTTGATTTAATAGCTGATATTCATAAATTTTTTCTAAAATTTCTTCAAAACATTTTAGAATGTATGGTGGGTCTAAAAAAATAATATCAAATTTAATTTTTTGACGATTAAATAATTCTAATGCTCGTTCATATGACATTAATAAATATTCAATAGTTTTTTCGTCAAATTTACAATTTTGAACATTGCCTTTGATAACATCCATTGCCTCTAAATTTTTTTCAACAAAGTAGCCCTTTTTAGCACCTCTACTTAAACATTCAATGACTAAAGCACCACTTCCAGCAAATAAATCTGCCACTTGTCTATCTTCAATATTAAATTGTATAATGTTAAAGAGATTTTCTTTTACTCGGTCTATTGTTGGTCTAGTCGAAGTGCCTTTTATGGATACTAACTTCTTACCCCGAGCTATACCTGATATTACTCGCATATATCCACCTCACTACATCTATAATAAATTATTGCAAAGGAAAAAATATGAATTTACCTAAAAAAATCATTAAAGAACATGAGTTTTTAATTAGACAAAAATCAGTCGATGTTGAATTCCCATTAAAAGCAGAAATGCTAGATGTAATTGAAAAAATGATTAATTATGTTGATTTGTCGCAATCAATCGAATTAGCTCGTAAATATAATTTGAAACCCGCAATTGGTATAAGTGCAATTCAAATCGGTTTCCCAAAGAAAATGTTTTATATTAATAATGCGAACTTTACACTTTTTTTAATAAATCCGACAATCATTGAACATAGTTACAATAAATGTTATTTAATAAATGGCGAAGGATGCTTAAGTGTCGATAAAATTGTTAGCGATAATAAAGTTTACAGATATAATAAAGTTAAAGTTAAAGGTTTTAATTACATTGAAAATAAAAATATAACAATGGAGTTTGAAGGTTTTGATGCCATCGTTGTTCAACATGAAATTGATCATTTAAAGGGAATCTTATTTACAGATTACATCAACAACGAATTTAAAAATAATCCAGGCAACAATCCTATCCCAATAGAATAGAAGGAAATATGAGAATAGAAAACGAAAAAATAATTGAAAATGAAAATGATTTTGAAACCAATCTTAATCTAGAAAAAGAAAACAAAGAAACTCACTCAAAAAAACAATACAAACAAAACAATAATAAAATATCAACAATTTGAACATCATTAGGTGGTTTACAAGAAGTTGGTAAAAATATGTATTGTATTGAACATGAGGATGAATTATTCATTGTAGATGCAGGAATGAAATTACCAAGTAAAAACGAATTAGGAATTGATTGCATTATTCCTGATTTTTCTTACTTAAGAAGAAATCAACATCGTATTAAAGCTCTAATTATTACGCATGGTCACGAAGATCATATAGGTTGTATCTATTGATTATTAACTAATGTAAATATTAACTATATTTATGCTCCAAAAATCGCTATTCATTTGATTTTTGCTAAATTACATGACTACGAAATGAAAGTAAAAATGCCAAAAATTCGTGAAATTTCCACAAAATTAAAAATTAACACAAAACACTTCCACATTTCTTTTTTCCGCCAAAATCACTCAATCCCTGATGCTTATGGTGTTGCCTTAAAAACAGTTAACGGAACAATCGTCTCGACTGGTGATTTTAAATTTGACTTTACCCCTCTTGAGGAAAAAGCGAGTTATTATGAAATGACACGTTTAGGTCATGAAGGTGTCGATATTTTAATGAGTGATTCAACTAATTCAATGGTTGATGGTGTTACTATTAGTGAGCAAAAAGTTATTAATGCTATTAGAAATATTTTTGTGAATGCAAGCAGTCGATTAATTATGAGTACTTTTGCAAGTAATATTTGAAGAGTCCAACAAATTATTAAAGTGGCATCTGAATTTGATCGTAAAATTTTAGTCTTTGGTCGTAGCATGGAAAAAATAGTTAAAATTAGTAATAAAATTAATTATATCGGTGATGATATCGACACAAATAATTTAATTATTAATTCACGTGCAGCAAAAAGTTTATCGCCTGATAAAATTTTAATTTTGTGTACTGGTAGTCAAGGTGAATCAAATGCTGCATTGAACCGCATTGCTAACGGAACTCATAAAGAAATTAAACTAATTCCTGGTGATACTATTGTGTTTAGTAGTAACCCGATTCCAGGTAACACATATAATGTAGAGATATTAAGTAATAAATTAACAAGAATGGGTGCAAAGATTATTCGCAATTCTGCTGCTAATTCATTACACACAAGTGGTCACGCTTCAAAAGAAGAACAAAAATTAATGTTAAATTTAATTCAACCTAAGCATTTTTGTCCAGTACATGGAGAATATAGTATGTTGGTTGCTCATGCTAAAACAGCTATTGAATGTGGTGTTCCAACCGAAAAAACATTCATTCTATCTAATGGTGACCAATTACACTTATTAAATAAAAAAGTTTTTGTAGGTAAAAGAATTGAAGCTGGCGATATTTATGTTGATGGTAAAGATTTAAATAATGAAAAAACATCAATTATTGGCGATAGAACTGTCATGCTAAATAATGGAGTTATAGCAGTAATTGTTTTACTAAATCAAATAAACAATACATTAGAAAAAGATCCAATTTTTATCAAAAATGGTATTAAATTTAATAATGAATTTGATGAGCAAGAAGTTATTGAAACGTTAAAAGAAAATCTATATGAAGTACTAACCGATATTCGCCCTACCTTCCAAAAAATTAAAAATGTGATTAAAGAAAGTATTGCTAACGAAATTTTCAAAAAAACTAGTCATAATCCTCTGATCATACCAGTTGTAGTAAGTCGAAAAAACACAAATAAAATTGAAAGTAACTAGATTTTTTCTAATTCTTTTGCATAAGAAAATGCATCTTTTCTAAAAAGAACGATAACTGTTTTATTGAAATTATGGATTTCTTTAACATCGATATTTCTTTTGACTAATTTTTCAAAATGAGTGGTACGAACCGGTTTCTTTAAAAAGAAAATTATTTCATATTTTGTAAATGATCAATCAGAAACATTACTTTTTCCGTGACATATTTTAAGCAAATCGTCAATTAGTTCGCGATTTTCCGGAACTGTGACTTCAAATAAATATTCTAAACTATGAATTTTATACTTAATTGAACCAACTAGAAATAAAACTACAAGAATAGCGAGCAATTCTAAAATGACAACTAGCATTAATACATTAGCTAACATTACAAAAATGCTCCTTTTATTTTATCTAAATGTGTTTTATTAAAATTTTTGTTTTGCAACATTTTGACACATTTTTCACCTGTAACTATTTTAATTTTTTTAACGTTGCTTTTTTTAATTTGTAATCCGTCACATGTAAATAGTAAATCTGTAAAGTTACCTTCTAATAAAATTTCCGCTTTATTACCTAAAATTAAATGCGAATCTAAAACTTTTAAAGCTTTATTATTAACTGGAACGATATCTTTATAAACATAATTATTGGTTAAAAGAATTGGCCCATAATATGATTTATTGAAACCCGTACTACCATATCGTGAAGAAAAATAAAAACCACTACTACGAATATTTTTATATAAATTCTCGCTATCAATATCAATTTTATATGTAACGGTGTTAATGCTGGTCATACCTTTAATTTCATTAACGGCATAATATGGATTTTTTTCATCATCAAAATAAATAGATATTAACGGAATTTCTTTGACTTGTGATTTTTCGCATGAAGAAACTATTTCCTTAAATGTTTCATGAAAATTTTCATTTTCGTGAAATTCGACAAAAAAACCTAATGTGGCTTCGCAAGCAATGGGGATAAAGATCGCGTTATCTACATTTTTTCTCTCACTAAAAACTGCATGCAAAAATGTTCCATCGCCACCTAAACAAAAAATAAAATCCTCTGATAAGGATTTTATTATGTTTGAATTATTTTCAATAATTTTTGAAATGTTTTTTTTGCTAGTTTCAGTGGCATTTTTGGAAAAATATAATTTCCCAATCATGATTAATCTTCTTTTGCAAATATTTCAATTTGTTCTGCTTTAAAACCTACTAAAACACGATTTTTGTCTTCTTGTAAAATAATAGGTCTTTTTAAAATACCTGGGTTTTCATGAATTAAGTCGATCATTTGTGATGAAGTCATTTGTTCTAAATTAACATTTAATTTTTTCAATGAACTGCTTCTTTCAGAAAGAATATCTGAAAAACCATTATCAGAGCAATTGACAATTTTTTTAATGTCTTCTTTTTTAATTCCTCTCATAATTATGTTTTTTTCAACAAAAGGCACTTGTTCTTTTTTAAATCATTTTTTTACTTTACGACAACTAGTACAACTAGGTGACATATAAATTACGATGTCTTTCATGTTCGACATATTTTTCCCCTTAATGTAATGGTTGATGTTAAATTGCATTAATGCTAAACCACTCACATAGTTATATTATATACAAATTTTTCTTTTTCTCGTATCGAAGCAAATTTTTTTTCTAAATAAAAAAATGAAAATAATTTATCATTAAATAAGAATATGGAAAACACAAAAAAAGTTGTTGTAAGTGGTATTACTGCGACAGGAAAATTAACCATCGGTAATTACATTGGAGCTATCAAAAGTTTTATTGAATTACAAGAAAATAACGAATTGTATATTTTTGTTGCTAATATGCATGCAATTGTGAATCCAATTGATAGTGCGGAATTAAAAAGAAATACATTAGACATTGCTGCACTATACTTAGCATGCGGACTTGATAATAATAAAGCTAGTATATTTATTCAAAGTGATGTTCATGAACATGCTGAATTAGGTCATATGATGTTATGTTTATCAACCATGGGTGAATTAAATAGAATGACACAGTTTAAAGATAAATCTCAAAAATCAATAACAAAAAACGGAACTGAAAGCATTCCAACTGGCTTATTTACCTATCCAACTCTTATGGCTGGTGACATTCTACTCTACCAACCAGATCTTGTCCCGGTTGGTAGAGATCAAAAACAGCATATTGAGTTAACTCAAGAATTAGCAAAACGTTTTAATAACAGATTTGGTAAAACGTTTAAAGAATTTAATCATTTTATTCCAAAGAATGGAGCTAAAATAATGAGTTTGGTCGATCCAAGTAAAAAAATGTCAAAAAGTGACGAAAATCAAATGAGTAGTATTTATTTATTAGATGATTTACAAAAAGCTCATAAAAAAATTATGTCAGCTATAACAGATAACGAAAATAAAGTTTTATACGATATCGAAAATAAACCAGGTGTTAGTAATTTAATTACAATATATGCTAATTTGACAAACAAATCAATTAATGAAATTATCGAACTTTATAGCAATAAAGGTTACAAGGAATTTAAAACTGATTTAGCAGATATAGTTGTTAAGTTTTTAGAAAAACTACAAAATAAATTTAATGAATTTCGCAAAGAAGAAACTATTAATAAAATTTTAAACGACGGAGCAATACACGCAAGCGAAAGAGCGTCAAAAACATTGCAACTTGCAAAAGAAAGAATGGGATTAAACCGACATGGATAAAAGTAAACCTTGATTAATATGCATTGATTTAGATGGTACAACAATTAAAAGCGATGGTTTTAGTATTAGTCACGCCAATAAATTGGCTATCAAAAAAGCTAAGGAACTTGGACACATTATTTGCATAGTGTCAGGTCGCCCGCCACGTAGTGTTATCGATATTTACAACTCTCTTGAGTTAAATACATTAATTTCATCATATAATGGAGCATTTATTTATGATCCCAAAAACAATGATAATGTCATTGCATCAATTGGAATAGATGCCAAAGTTGTTTATGAAATTATCAATAACCCATTAATTAAAGAAAAATCAAAAGCAATACTATTAGAAAAAGATAATGTTCCTTATCTTAATACAATTTCTCACGAATTGTTTGAACAATGTCAACTTTATAATTCACTTTTGATTGTTGATGACTTAAACAATGCTTTAAAAGATTGTAAAAATATTAATGCGTGTTTAATTGAAACATTTAATAATGTTGAATTCGAAAAATATTCACAAGTACTAGATAAATATAAAAATGAAATTATTTATAGAGAGTGGCCAAAACCAGGTTTAAAATCGGTAGTTATAGATATTACAGCTCCAAAAGCTCATAAGGGTAATGCAGCTGAAATTTTAGCATCATTCTATGATATACCTCGCGAAAGAACAATTGCATTTGGGGACGGTTCAAACGATTATGAAATAATAAGTTGAGTAAAACATGGCGTTAAAATGAAGAATGGCAATAAAACTCTTGATGTTGTATGCAATGATGTAACAGACTATACAAACAATGACGGGGGCGTTGGAAAATATTTAAATAAATTTTTCGATTTAAAAATTGAATTTTAAAAAAAGACTACGAGATGTAGTCTTTTTTAATCTAGTGTGTATGGCGTGAAATGTCCATAAACATTTTCCATCTTAGAGATTGTAATAAAACAATCTGGCAAGTGTTCTTGAATATTTGGAACTAAAATCGAAGATTCGTATAGAGTCATTACCATAATTAAAATAGATTGTTTTTCACGTGAGTGACCACCAATTGCTTCCAATTTTGTGTAAGTAAAACGAGTATTAGATTCTTGAATAACTCGTTCCACTACATCGATTTTATTAGTAAAAATTTGAACATATATTTTCTTTTGTTTCGGAAAATAACGGTCAACAACGCCATATGTAACTAATTGGTACAATATTGTTAAAATTAATTTATCCACTATGTTTAGAAAATTAGGATTTTGAATAGCTGTCACAATCAACCCACCAACAATAACAAATGAATTACAAGTAATGTTCATTCTACCAATAGGTTTTCCTCTATTTAGCGAAAGATAATAAGAAATAATATCAAAACCAGCTGAACTAGCACCAACATTGTAAACAATAACTTGTCCTATCCCAAAAATAATTCCAGAAATAATTGCATAACCCATATAAAACAATAAATTTAGCGAATCAGAATTGCTTGAAGAAATTTCAAAAATTTGCGCTTTATCAAAAATATCGTTAAATGAAGGATTTAAAGAGAATATGATTTGAATAATCAATTGAATTACTAGGTAAATTGATGTGTAAAATGTAAACCTTTTACCTAACTTAATTCAAGCAAAGATCAAAAAAGGGATATTAATAATCATAGCAGAAGCATACACTACTAAAGCATTGGTATTTGGATCTCTAAAAAATTGCCCAATAACAAAAGATATACCAGTAACACCCCCGGCAATCGGGTTTCTTGGAAAGATAATATTTTGTAAAAAAAATCGGTAAGAAATAAAAAATAAAATTGAAGCTACCAACATTCCAATAACTCTATAAACATTAAAGTAACCATTTAATCTTGGTCGGTTTAAATAAAATAAAAATGGATTATTACGAACATTAAATTTTCTTTTTTTACTTGATTTATTAACTGCACTAACTTCATTACGTTTATTCATATTTTATATAGTCATTACTCGCTTTATATATTTAATTTTATTCCTCAAAATTGGCTAAATTTCGAACACTCTTTTGTATTTTATCATATGTAATTTGTAATTGTCCTTGCAGGTCCACAGTTTTATTAATATTATCTTTCAATTTATCAAATCTTTCATCAAAAGTTTTATGGTGTTGATTTAGCTCTTCCAAATGTTGTTGAAATTTTTTGATATTCTTTTTGACATTATATGCTTCAGTTGTTCGACGAATTAAGTCTAATATTGCGAATAATGTTGTTGGAGATGACAATACAACAAATTGTTTTCTTGCATAATCCAACAATTCCTGACTAGAACATATTCTTACATAATATGATTCAGAAGGAATAAACATAATAGAAATAATAGCGCTTTCCTTACCTTCATTTAAATATTTGGCAGTTTCAAGTATGCGAGCTTTAACTGCTTTTTTAAATTCATCATCTGTAACGTCACGTTGATCTCAGTCAGTTACATTGGAAATAAATTTACTATCAATAGCAACAGGTCCAAGACCGTTTCCTATCTCGATAACCGCATCCGCAATTTTTGTTCCAATTTTACCTTGAAATTTAAAAGGTGTTGAAGTTGTATTTTGACTTTGTTCAAATATTGTTTCTAAAATATTTTCCAACAATAATTCGCCAAAACGCCCTCGCCTTTGTTTATCGTGAAAAATACGGTCTAATTTACTTAAAGTTGCGGCATTTTCACTAGTTTTTTCTAAGATGTTTTTTGTTTGTGCATCTGATTGATTTATACTTTTTTGCAATTCCTTATTTAAGTTATCGATGACCCTATTTATATTATTAGATGTATTACTCAAAACCCCTAAAGATTTATGGATTTCATTTAATTCATTTTGATTATTAGGAATAATAGCTGAAGGGGTAAATGTATTTTTATTATTTCCAAGTTTGATAATTAAAAAACTAATTAATAAAATAAATAATATTAAAACAACTACAATAATTATTTCGAATGTTGACATGATTAAATTATAGCAACAATTAAAAAATATTATATTGATTTTTTGAAGTATTCATCTTGTAAAAACTCAGCATTAAAATAATTCTTTTTTTCATCATTTATATATGTAAAACGAATATTTTCATATATAAATGATTGATTTGATTTAGGTTTTTTACCATGATTATATTCGGTTATTCAAGAAAATAATGTTTTCATGTTTGTTTTAGGAATTTTATTATCTTTAAAATGTTCATTAAATAAATGAATTAATTTAGTATTTGAAGCAATTTTAAATTCTTCATCACCATACTCAACAATATTAGGACGATCCTTCTCATCGTATATTTTTCCAAAAAGCATCTCTACAGCATCTTCGAATGTAATAATGCCAATAGCTTTTTTGCGATAATCTTGAACAATTAACATATGTTGGTGATTTTCTCTCATAATTTCAAATGCTTCTTTTAAAGAAAGATCAATATTTATTCTAATCGGCTTTGTAGCAATATTACTTAATGAGACATGTGAATCATTTTCATAGTAGTTTTCATAAAAATCTCTAGCTAAAATAATTCCAATCGGTTCTCCGTCTTTCAAGGAAATTAAAGGGTAGCGTGAATATTGAGATTCTCTTAAAGTTTTAATTATCTGTGGGAACTTCATTTTGTTATTCAATGTCACTGCATCTTTTATAGGAATAACAAAATCATGAATTTTCTTATCATCTCATGCTAACGCATTTCTAGCTAATAACCCTTCAGAAGCCTCAATAGAACCTTCTTTTTCTGAAAGAGTAATTCATTCAACAAGATGTTTTTCGGTAACTTTTTTATGTGTTTTAATTTTTCCCTTTACACTTCAATCCACAAGTGAAGCCGGTAAAAATAAAATAATTCTATTAAAAGCAATAAATGCTCAAAAATTAAATAAAAATTTTTCCGGAATTTCACGAACAAAAATTTTTGGAATGATTTCTTGAACTAGAAGTAATATCGTTGTTCCCCCAATTAATAAAGATGATGCTAATGGTCGATCGGGGAAATGCGCTATTGAAAAAGATGTCATTATTGCAGTTGCTAAAATTCCTGCTAAATTATTTCCAAGTATTGAGCATGTAATGTAAAAGTTGTAATTAGCAATAATTAATGTGACTTTGCGCAACTTCTTTTTATATTTAGGATTTTTCTTAGCTAATACACGAGCATTAGCTAAATTGAAAGAAGAAATGGCATTTTCAGCTGCACAAGAAAAAGCACCATATAATACTAAAATCGAGAAAGCCACTAATGAAATAATGGATAGTGAATTCATACTAAAATTGTATACTTTTTTGTGTTATAAAATATTAATTATTTTTCTGATTCTTCTGACTCAGCTAAGATTGTGTCTTTTTCTAATTTTTTTTGATAGTTTTTACTATATCATTCAATAAATTCAATAAAAGTTTTAGATCTATGAGAATGTAAAGATTTTTGCGCAGTAGTTAACTCTGCAAAAGTTGCCTCTAATTGTGGAAAATAAAATATTGGATCAAAACCAAAACCATTTCTGCCATTAGACGGTTTTTGCGCAATAAAACCAGTTACTTCTCCACGAAATTGTTTAATAAAATCTCTTGCTGGATCGTAAAAAGTTAAAACGCAAATGTACTTTGCTTGTCGATCGGTAATACTTTTCATATTAACCATTTCCACTATTTCTTTATTTCTCTGTGTTTGAGTTTTGTGTTTATTTCATGTTGCTGTATGCACGCCTGGGATATTCCCTAAAATTTCAACCTCTAATCCACTATCTTCTGAAATTACAGGTACATTTAGTAGTGTTCCATAATGAACCGCTTTAATACGAGAATTTTCTTCGTACGTGTCACCAACTTCATCTGGAATATCTAACTTTTCTGCTTGTTCCTTATCTAAAACCACTCCTAGTGACGCATCCAAAAAATCCAATTTTACTGGTGATGCCAACAAATTAATGTGTTGATTTCAAATATGTTCCACTTCTTTAATTTTATTTTTATTACTTGTCGCGAATAAAATATTCATTAATGATTCTCCTACTATTTTTTAAGTTTTCTTATTATATAATTAGTATAACTATTTATAGGGTTTAATTAGTTAATTAAGCGGGGGGTTTGTATGAAAAAAAGAAATTATTCAAGAATCAAAAAAAGTGCGAAATTAATACCAATTTTACTAGGAACTTTTAGTGCAAGTGCACTTTTTTTAGCAGGATGCTCAAGTGAACAAAAAAAGGCACTTGGTTATAACTGAACTAACGTGACTTCATGATCTGATTTTACAAACATTTTTAATAGACAACCCAAAGACGGGGACCAAAGTAAAGCGATAAACGGTTTCTTATTGTACATCGGAACTTCCTCATGTCCTTATTGTCGTGCAGACCGTGATGTTAGTGAAGACGATATGGATAATTTTTTAACTGAATCAGATAAAAATAGCACAGATTGAACACAAAAATACTTAGATTCTTACCCTCAAGGTAATGGAACTTTAAATGACTTGGCAAAACAATATCAAACATATTCTATTTTTATTGATGGTTTTAATATCGAAGATTCAAATGGTTTTGAAGGTGGTATTGATACTCCAACAAGTCCATGATATTGATTATATAACTTAAAACAAAATAGCTTAGATTGAACATTCGATAAAACTAATCATAAATATTCATGAAGTGCTATAACTCCACCATCTACCCCACCAACAGATAATGAAAAAAGAGGTTGAATGACGCACAAGGATGGAGATAATCAAACGGGAAGTTATGTAACAATGAATGACTTATATTGATCAGCTTCTAGCCCTGATTCATCAGTTAAATGACCAACAACGTGAAATAAAACTGCTCCAAGTGATGGAAAATATTACCAACATTGACCAATGCTATTATTTATTAATCGTGCAAACCCTGATGAACCTTTTAATGTAAAGGCAATTACAACAGGTTATTATAAAGAAAATCAAATTACGGCTCTAAAAACTCAACAAAATATATATCTCGATAAGCCAATTAGTCCTTATTCAAGCAATTTAGAGAAGAAAACAACCATTAATGCTGTTGAAAATAGTTACAACATTGAACAAAACCTAAATTGTATAGATAAAAATAAAAGACCTTAATGGTCTTTTTTATTTTTCATTTTAAGAGCGGTCAAAGGAATAACATTTTCCACTAACTTCTTTTGAATAAAGTCTCGCTTACTAATACGATGTGGGATTGAACAATTACTACAATCTTTAATATTTTCATCTATAATTCGAAAATTTCCACCACAATCCTTCCCTAGCATGTAAAGTGGGCAATAGCAAAATAAACAATTAAAATCGTCTAAATCTATTTCTTCATGGCAAGGAAAAAACGGACATTCGAAATTTTGGACATACTTGTAATGATCATTATCACCAACTTTTTGGCTAATAATTACATCAATTTTTTCTTTAGACTTTGCTCCGCCCTTACAACAATCTAGTTTTGAACAAGCAACAGAATCTTGGTTTTGACAACCGCAACTTGAATCACAATTGCAAGAATTTTCTTGTTTGGAACAATTTTTTGTAATGCACGAAGCACAACCATTTTTATTTTTCATGTTTTGCCCAACTCTCTATTGTCTAATTTTTAATATTATAATATTTTTATGAGCAAAGAAATAATTTCACTTACAAACGACATACATGTTCTGGATGAAATAATACATAAAAAACTAAAAAAATCTATTATCAATTATTAATGTGGAACGTTCTAATAAAATTCAAAATCATTTGATTAAAAAATCCTATCCATTATTAATTTCTTCAAAAATTGAAAATGGATACTTAATAACTGAAGGAAAATACCTTCATAATGCAAATCACATTCTATGTATGGATGAAGAAATTTTAATTAAAACTTATAAGAAAATAGATGAACTTCATCAAATTGAAACTGAAAATTTGAATATTTTGCCATTCCATTTTTATAATGAGTGATTTGAAATGGCTGATGGTATAAAAAATATGTGAATCCCTTTTAATCAGTACTTAGATTGAATTAGAAATTTTCATAACCGATATTTTAAAACATCTAATTTAGTTATTTGTCATAATGACTTGCATCCAGGTAATATATTGATTGATCAAGACATACAAGAAAACATTTATCTTATTGATTGAGATTTCGCTATATATAGTGATTTATATATGGATTATGCCAGCGTGATTGTTGAAAATTTATTAGCTTGCCCGATTGGTATGGAAACTTTTCTAAAATACAATAAGAAATTACACTTAAACGAATATAAAATGAATTGCTTCATTCGTTATCAAGTTCTATACTGATTAGCGTGAGCCAATCTTTGCTACGAAAAAACATTAGAGATAAAATATAAGGAAATTTTTCAACTATTTCAAAGATTTTTTAGCCTTTTCAGTTATGACGATTAGCAATGTACATTACACAATAATTTACAACAATAATAGATACAATGATCGAAACAAAACAAATTACCGTATATCACACAAATGATAAGTTCAAATAAGTAACATTGAATAATACTACAACAGTTATAGTAATCGGAATTGAAAAACTAAATTGGTCATAGTTAGATAATCCTAGGCGAAAACTTAAAAATGTGGTAATTAAAGCTCAAAGAACTAGCGATACTGATGTAATAATGCGATATTCCACTGTTAATTGCATAATTGCATGTGTTTGAGCACCAAATAGCACTCAAACAATAATTCCTGGAATTAGCGATTGAAATAACGTTAAGATTACAGATGTTTTAATTGGTGTATTTAATCTATTTTTTATCATTTTCACAATTTATATGTTAATCCCATGAATAATGCAGCTATTCCTACATTTATCGGAATTAATGCTCATGCTGGCATATTATCTGGATAAATTGAACCAGCTGTAACGAATGGATTTGATGATGGAACATATGTAATGTCGTTTATATGAGCATTAGTAAATATACCGTCACCTCCATATAATATGGAAATATTTAAAATTTCTAGAAAATAACGAGTTGGCATAAAATAACTAACAACATTTAAAATTGGAGATTTAGTAATTAATGGCATCGGTAAACCAGCTCCGCTCAATAATATTGAAGGAAAGTAAATCATCATACAAATCCCTATTCCGGATTGTTGGGTTTTAGTAAAACTAGCGCAAAATAAACCAATCGACATTCCAACAATGATAACTAATAAAAATCCTGTTAACATTGAAAATATTGCGCCCGCTCCGTAAGTTACTGGAATAGCAGTTGTTCCTTTAAAATGTTCTAAATGTTTAAATGATTCAATAATTTGATAATTAAAAAAAGCTAAAGATAACGCTATTATTCATATTGCTGAAGCAACAGTTATCAAAAACCCTAAAATAACCGGGGCAAGAATAAAATCTATTTTACGAATCGGAGTAATAGCAATTCGTTTAATAATGATTGATTCCTTAAAACCTAAAAGGTTCATCGGCATAGATGTAATGGTTACACTTGCAGCAGATAATCCAACAATTCCCATTATCGTTGTTAAAAAAGTTTCATATTGATTTGGCGTTGGAGTTGGTCCTCATTGAACTCTTTGAATTTCTCCCATTATTAATAAAATCATTAAAGGAAAACCGAAGGCAAAAAAAGGCCCTTGAAAATTTCTTCTTCAACTTTCAAAAAATAGCTTTGTAATTAATCAACTTTTATGCAAAGACATAACTTCTCTCCTTAATATTCAAAATGTGTGCTAATAAATTTATCTAGCGATTTATACTTCTTAACAATATTTTCAATCGAGTCATCTTCAACAACATTACCAATACCTTGTTGATTTCTCCCAAGTAGAATGATGCGGTCACATAAATAACTCAATTCTTCCACGTTGTGAGTGATTAAACACATTGTTCAATTATATTTTTCTGATAAATCTTTAATTAGTTTTTTAATTTCGGTTCTAGCTCCAAGATCTAATCCTGTTGAAACTTCATCTAAAATTAAAAATTTTGGGTTATGCAAAATTGACAACAAAATATTAACTCTTTGTTTTTGTCCACCGGAAATTCTTTTAATTCTTTTTTTCAAAAGTTCATCAATTTTTAATGTTTTAATTAGTTCTTGAATATCTATATCTTGATTATTGTAAATTGCAGCATAGAAATCTATTAACGATTTAACAGATAAATCTGCTGGATATGTACATTCTTGAAATTGAACGCCCAAATTTTGCATGAAATCAACATGATTTTTAAAATTACGCATCACTTGACCATCTGTTTGCTGTTGAACGCCACAAATAATGTCAACAATTGTTGATTTACCGACACCATTAATTCCAATTAGAGCTACTTTTTCACCCTCATGGATTTTAAAATTAACATCTTCAAAAATAGTTGTAGATCCATAAACTTTTTTTAGATTAGTAACTTCTATTAAAACTTTGCGGCTATTTTTTTCTACTTTGGTAGTTTGAGGAACTTTTTTTTCTTTTTTAGGAAAAAAAATTTTATTTTTCATTTTTTTAAGCATTTTATCTATCCCAATTAAACGATTTTACAGCTATTAATATAATAACAATTGTTGAAGCTGGAGGGATAATGTAACCTCATCATTCTAAATTTATTTTCATATCAACTAGTGTTTGATGTGGAATATTAGCTGGTAAAAATGATAATGTTAGCATTCTTTGTAAATATGTTGTTGGAAGTATTTGACTAATTGTTGTCATAGTTGAACCTAGCGATTCTGCTGGTATAAATTGCCCTGACAAGAAAGCAGGTAACATATAAAACAAGAATCCTAACAAGTTTGCCATAGATTGATTTTTTGAAAGAGCTGATATTAGTGCTCCTAAAGAAACCATAAATAGAATATATAAAAGAATTGCTCCAATAAAATATCCAATATTAAAATATCCCGAAGAGGCGTTAAAAATATTGCTACCAAATCAATCATGTGAATAAATAGCGAATGACATACCCATAACTCAAAATACCTGAGTAATATTAATAACTACATTAAAAATAATAATAGACATAATTAAATCAAGTTTTGAAAGCGGACTTAGAGATATTCTTGCTAATAAGGAAGATTTACGAAATTCAACTATACGTTGAGGCATGTAATTTAAAGAACCACTGGTCATAGTAATCCCCATTACAGCAGAAGTTGCCATAATTGGCCCCAATCCTTTTTCATTTGGATAAAAAGAACCTAATAAAAACAAGAATAATAGTGGCATTCCATAAATAAACAAGAAACTAGATTTTTGATTAAACATGGCAATTAATAGCAAGCGAACACTTGCTACGTAACATTTATATTTAGTGTGAAAACGTGAACTGCGTTGGTTTGGTTGTTTTCCTAGTGATACATTTTCCATATTACTCTGCTCCTATCTCAATTTCGTTCCCGTATTTATCAAAATATTTGTCAACATACACCTGTAACGAACCATGTTCTTTTATTATTTTTGATAAAGGTTCATCATAAAGAATTTTACCCTTGTGAATCGTAATAACGCGATCGCATAACTGTTCGATTTCCGGCATATTGTGTGATATAGCTATTAATGTCAAATTAAACTGTTCCAATGTTCTGGAAATAAAAGTTGTAATTTCATGTCTTGCAAAGATATCAAGTCCGGTCGATATTTCATCTAAAATAATTAATTCAGGATGGTGCATAATCGATGTTAAAGCATTCAATCTTTGTTTTTGACCGCCTGATAAATTATTTGCGTATTTGTTTAATAGTGTTGTTAATTGGAAAACCTTAGCATATTCACCATAAATCTTATTACGATCTAATTCAAAAACATTTATAAAATAATCCAAGATATTTCTAACTTTTATTCCCTCGGGGTATAAATTATTTTGAAATTGTAAACCTATACATTCTTTTGACGATTTTCCTTCTCTCATTCCTAAGAAATTATATTGAATTTCCCCTGAAGTTACAGTTCTTAATCCAGCTATCATTTCAACTAATGTTGTTTTACCAGCACCATTAGCTCCGATAATTCCTACTCTTTCGCCACGCTTAATGACTAACGAAACATTATCATTGGCATAAAATTTTTCTGTTCCATGCAAAGTTTTTTTACTATATACTTTGCTAACATTTTCTACATTGATTAAAATAGAATCGTTCATAATTTTCTTTGTGGTGTTAATTAAAGAAGATCTTTCTTCTTCAATAGAAGGAAGATTACTCGTTTCTTTATTTTCATTATTTTTCATTAAATTCATACTATTTTAGTATACAAAATATATTTCAACTATTGATTTAAATTTTTAAAATTTAAAAAAATCCATTTTTTTAGCTAAGATTTTTCTTAGACAAAAAAATGGAGCAGGTGAAGGGAATCGAACCCTCACAGTCAGCTTGGAAGGCTGAAGTTCTACCATTAAACTACACCTGCAAATGGTGCCCAAAGCCGGACTCGAACCGGCACGAGAGGTAAGTCTCGAGGGATTTTAAGTCCCTTGCGTCTACCTATTCCGCCACTTGGGCAATTGGTGTCCCCGAAAGGACTCGAACCTTCGGCCCATTGATTAAAAGTCAATTGCTCTACCACTGAGCTACGAGGACAAAATATGGCTGGGGAGATTGGATTTGAACCAATGCATGAAGGAGTCAAAGTCCTTTGCCTTACCGCTTGGCTACACCCCAATTGGTGGAGGGAGAGGGATTCGAACCCCCGAACCGAAAGGAATTGAGTTACAGTCAACCGCGTTTGGCCACTTCGCTATCCCTCCAAAAAAAATGGTGCTGACTAAAAGAATCGAACTTTCAACCTACTGATTACAAGTCAGTTGCTCTGCCTGGTTGAGCTAAGCCAGCTAATGGTGGATTGTATAGGGCTCGAACCTACGACCTGATGCTTGTAAGGCACCTGCTCTCCCAACTGAGCTAACAATCCATATATAGGCATTTTTACACAAATGCTTTTATATTGTAATATATTTGCTTTTAAAAATCAAATTCGTTAGTATTATTTTTTTCCTAATAATTTAAACATATTTTTTTTGTAAACTTCAACCCCGTTTTGATCAAACGGATTCACTCCGTGAATCAAACATGAAATTGCACATGCATTAAAGAAGAATTGTGATAAATATCCAAAGTTATAAGCATCCATACATTCTATTTCAATTTCAATAATTGATTTTTGCCCATCATTAGAATGAGCATCCAATGTTCCTGTATAAGCTGCGTAGTTAATACTATGTAAATTTTTCCCATCCAAATAGTTTAATCCATCTAGATTATCTTTTGTTTTTTCAATAACTACATTGCTGCAAGCTCTCTTAATCTTAATAAAAGTTTCAAATAAAAAGTCTGGTCCTTCTTGCATAGGTTGCCCTAATGAATGTAAATCGGTTGAATATATGCATGAAGTTGGTCAAATACCTAAACGGTCTTTTCCTTCGCTTTCGCCAAATAACTGTTTCAAAAATTCATTATAAAAATTCATTTGCATTTCGAAACTAACAAATGTCTCTACTCTTTTACCTTGTTTAGCTAAAATATTTCTTGTGTAAGCATATAAGTAGGCAGGATTATTGATTGATGGTTTTTTTAAATCGATCATCGCTTGTTGTGCTCCTTTAAAAATTGCATCTACATCAATCCCAGCAACTAGCATCGGAAAGACACCGACCGGTGTAAGAACACTATATCTTCCACCTATATTATCCGGAATGACAAATGTTGGAACATCTAGTTTTTTAGATATATCAACCAACACCCCTTTTTTTGCATCAGTTGTTGAAACTATTCTTGTTGCTGCTTCTTTTTCGCCATACTTCTTAATTAATAAATCTAATACTAAGTGAAAACCGATTGATGGTTCTAGAGTTGTTCCAGATTTAGAAATTACATTTACATAAAAATTTGCATCTTCTAATTTTTTTAAACATTGAAAAACGTAATCAGATGACATAGTATTCCCTAAAAACATAAATTCACAATTTCTATTTGGATATAATCCTTGAATAAAATCAAGAGCTGCTTTTGAACCTAAGTAACTTCCACCTATACCAACAACTACTAAATAGTTAGTTTTTTTTGAATGAGTCATTTCCTTATTTCATTGTTTAGCTATTTTCTTCATTGCGACAAATTCTTTTTTGTCGTAATTTTTCGGTCAACTTCTTCATCCAACAAAATTGTTTGGCATTTTTTCTTGAAAAGATAGTTCTTTTTCGATAGTTAAAAATAAGCTTTCAATTAATCTTTCATTGCTCAAGTTCAGGTACTTTACGTTATTTAAATTTAGTTTTATCATCTTTACTCCTTAATAAAATTTTCAATCAAATTGTGTAAAGGTTCAAACCCAGATTGTGATTCAATGATTTTTCTAAAGCTTGTTGTATTTCGTAATGAAAGATTTAATTCTTTATAACTTAAATTATATTTATTTGTTAATGGGTTAAATTGTTTAACAATGAAACTATATTCAACGTTTTCTTTAAAATATTTATTTAAGTCGTCTATATAAAAGTCACTAAAGTCAGAAATATGTAATAAACCTTTTTTGTTATCTTCTGTTTTTACAAATACGCCGAAGGTAGTGATTTTAGTTACTTTACCTTTGATTATTTTCATATCAATAATTATTGTATATTAAAAGTAAAAAAAATGAGAAAAATTTTGAGTGATAAGAAAAATGAAAATTGAAGATAAAATAACAAAAACTTTAGATAAAATTCGTCCATTCCTTGCACAGGATGGCGGAGGTGTTGAATTTATTAAATTTGAAGATGGAATCGTCTATGTTAAATTACTTGGGGCTTGTTCTAATTGTCAATTTAAAGATACAACTATTAGAGATAGTATTGAGGACTTGTTAATTGAAGAAGTATTAGGAGTTATTGGAGTTCAAGAAATTTAATTATTTCTTTCTCGGTCACGATGTAATCTAATTTAACATCATGAGGTTCGGACGGAATATCAATAGTTTCTTGGAATGAATAAGCTAAACCGATTTTAATGCAGTTTTTTTCATATCTATTTAAATATCTATCGTAGTAACCTTTCCCAAAACCAATCCGATTCATTTTTCTATCAAATGCTACCAATGGAATAATGAAATATTCAATTCCATCAACCATTCCGCTTAATGGATCTGTATATTTCAAATCAAGAGAAGAAATCGGTTTAAATACTTTTTCAAAAATCATGTCGCCATGATCTAAAACGCGTGGCGTATATAAAACAGATTTATTTTCTTCTTTTAATCAATGTGCTAAATGTTGAACATTTACCTCGTTTGTTATTGGTTTATAAATACCGATGCGTGAATTTGGCGTAATTATTTCAGAAATAATTAAACGCTCACAAATTTGATAACTCAATTTTTCAACCGCAGTTGCATACATCCTTTTTCGTAAATCTAATTTTTCTTTTCTAATTTCATCTTTTGAAATACTCATATTAACCAATACTTCCTTCCATATCTAATTTAATTAGTTGATTCAATTCAACACTATATTCCATTGGTAATTCCTTAGAAAAAGTTTCTAAAAAACCAAGTGTAATCATTTTAATAGCCTCTTGTTTCGAAATTCCTCTACTAGTCAAATAATATATTTCTTCTTCATTTAATTCATAAACTTTTGCTTCATGATCAATTTTTGAATCGCTAGAATTGCATACATTAACCGGGATTGTACTAGATCTAGAAATATTATCCAATAAGAGAGTGTCACAACTTGATTTTGCATCAGCATTCTTAACATTTTTACTAATAAATATTTTTCCGCGATAATTTACTTCACCCCCGTTGTAAGAAATGGATTTTGATATTATGTTGCTCTTAGTATTATTTGCTAAATGAATCATTCTAGCGCCTGTGTCTTGAATTATTGTATTTTTTTTAGCGATTGCGATAGATAATGTGTAACCTTTTGCATATTCGCCAGCTAAAATACATGAGGGATATTTCATATTTATGTGAGCACCGATGTTTCCATCTATTCACTCCATCAATCCATTTTCGTAAACAAATGCACGCTTTGTCACTAAATTGATAACATTGTCACTTCAATTTTGAATTGTTGTATAACGAACTTTTGCATTTTTATGAACAATAATTTCAACAACAGCTGCGTGCAACAAATCATTTTGATACGTTGGCGCTGTGCAACCTTCAATATAGTGAAGTTCTGAATTTTCATCAGCAATTATTAATGTCCTTTCGAATTGACCCATGTTTTTGGCATTAATACGGAAATATGATTGCAATGGTTTCGATAATTTTACATTTTTTGGAATATAAATAAACGATCCTCCACTTCAAAATGCAGTATTTAGTGCAGAATACTTATTATCGCCACTTGGAACAATTGATGCAAAATGTTGTTTAAATAAATCGGGGTAATTTTTTAAAGCCGAATCTGTGTCTGTAAATATTACTCCTAATTCTTCAAGTTCCTTTTCTAATTTATGATAAACTACTTCACTTTCATATTGTGTAGACACTCCGGCTAAAAATTCTTTTTCCGCATCTATTATTCCAACTCTATTAAAAGTTTCCTTAATTACTTTTGGAATTTTTTTTCAATCATTTTCTGGTTTTTGTGTCGACTTAATGTAATAAGTATAATTATCAAAATTAATATACTTTTTTAAATTTGGTCCCCATTTTGGATTATCGATTTTTTTAAATTCATCAAATGATTTTAATCTCAAAGTAGTCATTCAACTTGGTTCATTTTTTAAAAGAGATATTTCTTTTACTAAATCTCTAGAAATGCCTTTTTTAACTTCTATAAAAGATTTAACATTATCAGAAAAACCATATTTATATTCATTATTAATTGCTTTTTTACTCATTAATCATTTCCTTAATTAAATTAATTCCTAAAGTTGCACAATTAACACGGCTAGGTTGACGATTAACATTTTTAAAAGCTATTAATTCGTTTAGTTCATCTTCATTAAATTCTTTACCTTTAATCATATTTAAATAATTTTCAATAATTTTATTCGCTTCAAGAACTGTTTTGCCTTTAATTTCTTGAATCATTATGTCTGTTGAAGATGTACATATCGCACATGCAATTCCAATAAAACCAATTTTCTTTATAGTATTATTTTCTAAAACTAACCCTATCGTAATGTCGTCTATACATGTTGGTGAATTATATCTTTTAATTTTTCAAGATGAATCAATACTTTTAAATTGTGGGTTATTATAATGATCCATTATTATTTGACGTAGCATTGTTTCATTTAAATTCATGTTAAATTCCTTTTCTTAAAAAAATGCATCTAGGCAATCTCCTAAATTTTTTAATGCATTAATAAATGTATCTATTTCTTTTTTAGTGTTATAAATGCTTAATGATAAACGAATTGTTGATTTGGGAATTAGTTTATCTCCTAACAATTTTACACAATGTTGCCCTGCTCGAACGCAAATATTTTTTGTTCCTAATTGCATTGCCACATCTTCTGCAAATAATTTTTCAACCTCAAAAATAATAATTGGAAGATCTGCTTTTGGATTATAAACCATAACGTTAGGCATATTTTGCAGTTTCCTTAAACAATAATGATGTAGTTCCATTTCGTATGCATTAATAGATTTTAAATTTAGAGATTCAAAAAATTGTACACATGCATGAAATCCAAATATACCACTTAAGTTAATGGTTCCAATTTCAAATTTTGAAGGAGATTCATCTTTCAATGTGTAATAACCACTCTCTTCAATAATATGATTATTACCTCCCCCCAACAATAAAGGTTCGGTATTAATTTGAATATTTCTAGTCATGTATAGAGCACCTATACCGGTTGGTCCGAATAGCTTGTGCGCAGAAAAAGATAAGAAATCACATTTAATTTTTTTTACATCTATTTTACAATGTGCAATTGACTGTGTTGCATCAATTGAATAGTAAATTTTTTGAGTTAATTGAGAAATGTTATATCCAATATTTTCAACATCATTAATATAGCCTAAAACATTTGAGGCATGAATCAACGAAATTCATTTAGTTTTTGGTGATATCAATTTTTGAACATCATCTCATTTAATATTAATTAAATTTTCTGGAAGATATTTAACTATACATCCTAACTCTTTTGCTACTCTAAAAATTGGCAAAATAGAACTTGAATGTTCAAGCATAGAGGTAATTATTTCATCACCGGGTTTTAAAAAAGTTCTCATTGAATGAGCTATTTGATTTAGGCCAAACGATGAATTAGGTGTAAAAATGATTTCATTGTCACTATTTGCATTAATCAATTTCGCAATTGCTTGCTTTGTTTCAGTGTATTTAATATCAACCTCTTGTGCGTTTTTATAGACACCTCGATGAAAATTTGCTGACACAAAAGTATCATAGTGAGAAATTGCCTCAATTACTTTGGTTGGTTTTAAAGTAGTGCTACTATTGTCAAAAAAAATTAAATCCTTATTTTTCTTAAAAATTGGAAATTGTTTTTTAATTGCGCCGATGTTACTTGAAATATTCTTCATACTTTTTAATTATATATTTATTAATATTCAAGGTAAAAATGTTATTAAACATACTAAAAATTAATATTTTTTCTGCTTTTAATTTTTCAATGCCCTTGCTTCTCAAATAAAAAACATGATCTTGGTTAATATTTCCTATAAAACATGAATGACTAGCCTTTACTTTGTTATCTGTAGCTTCAATGATTGGTATCCCACTACATTTAGTCTTCGGACTAGTTTGTAAGAATAATATATTTTGATCAACTTCGCAATTACTCATTTTCGGAGCTAATTTATTATTAATAACTACATTATTAACACTATTTTCTTGTGCAAGAAAAAAAGATTTTACAAAAGATTTTGAATTTGTGCACTTATGATTTATTATCGCTTCAACGTCTTTAATGTTATTTTTTTTAGATATTCCCAAAAAATCTAAATTATAATTAATTTGGTTTAATAGCGAGATGTTGCATTTAACTTTCTGATTAGAATCACTTGCTAATATTACTTGATCGTGGATATATGTTTGTTGAATAAATTTATTATCAATAATAAAATTATTGTTGCTTATATCAAAAATTCTTTCTAATTTAATCACGTTTGGAAAAATATTTCACTTAATTTTTGGTAAATTACCTATTAATCAAATAGAAACATCGCTTCCTGCAACATTAATTGTCAGGTTCGGTATAGTTTCGTTGAAATCAATCTGATAAATACCCGACTTATCAATATTAATTTCATTTGTTAATTTAATTTTTAAAAGGTTTTGCATTTAAACATTGCTCCAAATAAATTCGATTTTTCTTAGTTAGATATTTGTTAAAACCATTATTGTGGATTTCTGTGATTAAATCACTTTTCCCGGTTTTAACAATTTGTCCATCAACTAAAATATGAACATAATCGACATTTAAATTAAGCAAAAATTTATCGTAATGACTGATTAAGATAAATGACTTATTAAGATTATCTGTTTGGATCATGTTACAAATAAAATTTATTGAATCAATATCTAGACCAGAATCAATTTCATCAAGCATAGATAATTGTGGATTAATTAGTAACATTTGCATAATTTCAAAACGTTTTTTTTCTCCACCAGAAAAATTAACATTTAAATATCTCTCTTTAAAATCAGATGGCATGTCTAATAAATCTATTTTGCTTTCAATTAATTTATAAAATTTTATAGTTGATAATTTTTCTTCGCTATGGGAATTAACTAATAATCTTAAGTAATCTAATGTTTGAACTCCAGGTATAGCGATAGGATTTTGTCAGGCTAAAAATATACCTAATTTTGAACGATCTTCTGGTTTTAAATCTGTAATATCCTTATTTTTCCAAATTATTTGACCCGAAATAATCTGATACTTAGGATTTCCCATAATGACTTGAAGCAATGTAGATTTGCCTTGTCCGTTTGGCCCTAAAATTGCATGTTTTTCACCAATTTTAATAACTAAATTTATATTTGATAGTATTGGTTTATTGTCTGCATTCACACTTAAATTTTTTATTTCTAGTAAATTCATTATCAAAATCTCCATGCACAATATTATTAATATGATTATTGTAGCATTCTAACTAAAAATTATATACAAATGCCGTAAAATTGCGAATTAAAACTAAATTTATTAACATAAAAGTATGAGTAATAACTATAATCCTAATTGCCCCTTCTGTAAAATAATAAAAAAAGAATGAAAATCTTATATTGTTTATGAAACTAGTAATGTTCTAGCAATTTTAGACATTCACCCAATCACAATAGGACACACACTTATAATGCCAAAGCATCACCATCAAGATTTTTTGCAAACACCAATTGAAATTTTAAAGGAAGTAGATGAAGTCGCTAAAGAAGTGATGCAATTAATGAAGAAAAAACTAAATGTGAATAATTTTAATGTTGCGACAAATATTGGAAAATTAGCTTGCCAAGAGGTAATGCATTACCATTTACACATTATCCCAAGATATGAACAAAAAAAAGAAACAAATCCTAAAAATACAAGACTAAAAATTACTGATCATGATCTTGAATATCTTTGTAAACAATTTCAAGTTCTTTAAAAAATTCCTCAAAATCATTATGTCTTTGGTCTCGACGAATTTTATTTACATCTAAAATTAAATCCATAAATTCATCGACAAAAAATAATTGTTCATTTTTCTTTTTTGTTTTCATAATTTTAATAAAAATTACAAATAATAATCCTCACGCAATAACAGAAAAAGTAATAGCTATACGAATAAATAATAATGTTGATGTTGTAATACTTGCAATATCATTTTTATTCATTCATGGAGCTGATGTAAATAATAATAAATTATTCATTAAATAATTGAATGATAGGTCTAAAGTTCCACTCCCGCCAGGAATAGGAACAAACACATTAGCTAGTTCCACCATAATTGAAATAATTATCGTTTCAAAAATGTTCATACCTGGAAAATCACTACTTGAAATTTTGTCAATACCAACAACAGCAAAATAAGCCAATGAACCTTGATAAACAAAAAACATTAGTATCATTATGAAACTAATAAATAGAACAGGTGGCATTTTAAAAAATCTTTTAAAATCATGAGCTAAAATTTCAAATGTATTGTTCATTTTTATTTCATTTACTCTTGCTAAATCACGATTTTTTAATATTTTTGTTGTAAATCAATGAACAATTTTCATGATGCGCTTTTGAAAACTACCACTAACAGTTACAGATAACAATGTTAGTCCCCAAGTAACCTGTAAAAATATTCCAATAGCAATAAATATTATCACTATAACTCCAAAACCGATATTCGAATTAATAGCTTTTGTGTCATGCTGATGAATTTGAAACAAACTTTCAGCAAAAGACGGATTTGCTAATAAATAAAATCCTCCAAAAGCGATAATTATTAAACTCACAACTTGATTCATAATATTAACAAAAATTATTCCAGGCAATACTTGTGAGGAAGTAAAACCATTTCTACGCAATATATAAATTTTCATTGCGTCGCCACCTAACCCAAAAGGGGTGACAACTCCTAAAAAATTAGATAAAGAGAAAACTACAATAGTTTTTCATAACGGAATGCTTATATTATATTTATGGAAAATATATTTTTGGAGTGTTCCAAAAATTATTCCCTTCAAAAATGGATACATTAAAATTAATAAAATCGCTCATCATTCTGTGTGACGAAAAAAATTCAATATTTTATCTGGATCTTGAAGAATAAAACCAAACAATGTTCCAAATAAAATCCCTAATGAAAGGATCCCCATCACCATATATAAATATAACTTTGTACGACTTTTTGGTTTTCTAGCTGTTATTGGCATAAAGTAAAACTATCTAATTATATTTTTAATACTTTCTTCAATTTTGTTAATTTTATCTTTAGCAGCAATCACACTAACATCTCTTATCGTTATATAAAATTTTAATTTCGGTTCAGTACCTGACTTGCGAATAGCAACTCATGAGTTATTATCCTTACTTAAAAAAATTTTTATTGTTGGAGATGAGTCAAATTTATTTGTAATAATTTTCTTATCTACAACATCCAATTGACCAATTGAAGAAATATTATTTCTTAAAAAATTTGTAAAAATATATTCAATTTTTTGTAAATTATCACTTTCTAAATAAATTGTTTTGTATTGATAAAATCCAAAATTTGAATATATTTCCATCAAAACATCATCCAAATTTTGCCCTTGATTTAAATAAAAATTCATCATGTCACAAAAAACTAAAGAGGTTTGAATTGAATCTTTTTCCCTTAATCCATCAAAAGTTAAATAACCAATTGCTTCCTCAAATGCAAAAATAAATTTTTTATTATGAATATTTCTTTCGATTTCATTACCAATTCATTTAAAACCAGTTGAAGTTTTTATTTCACTGTAGTTATATGAACGAGCAATTTCTCCAGGTAAATCACCTGAAACCATCGTTGAAACGATGAATCCTTCGTGACGTAATTTGTAGACTTTTTTCATTTGCATGCACAAATAATTAGTCAATAAGGTTGCCACTTCGTTTCCGTGTAATATTACAAACTTGTCCTGCCTATTTTTATATGCAATTCCAACTCGATCACCATCAGGATCTGCAATTAATATTAAATTTATGTACTTATCTTTTTTAGCAAAAGTTATTAATTCATTAAAAGATTCAACATCTTCTGGATTAATGGCATGAACTCCCTTAAATTCTGGATTTGGAGTTGCTGTTTTTGGAAATATGGTCATTTCAAAACCTAATTCGTTAAATAAATTAGGGATAATTTCATATGTTGTTCCACACTGCGGTGAAAATAGAATTTTCATTCTTTTAGGTAAATTGTAATTAAAAATGTTTTGCTTAATGGTTTCTACAAAACCCAATTCAATTTTTTCTGGTAATTCACATATCAATGGTAAATATCCATTACATTTCATATTAAAAACTTGCTCTTGAAAATCTGGTAAAAATTTCTGAATTTTTTGAGTGTCTTCTGGTAATAATTGACAACCAAATTCATTATAAACTTTACAACCGTTATATTCTTTAGGATTATGACTAGCTGTAAAATTCATTCCTCCAGCTGCTTTTAAAATGCGAATGCAATACGATAAGAAAGGTGTAGTCTTTAATTCGTTCTTATGCGCTAGGTAAACTAGAACATTGGAATCACTCAATATTTTTGCAGCTTCTATAGCGAAATCATAGCTATTAGCACGATTATCGTGGAAAATAACTACACCTTTCTTCTTAATTGTGTATAGTGGTCATTTTTGCTTTAAAAATTCTAAATAAGCTAAAGCGATTTGCCTAACTGTATACTTATTGAGTAAACTAGGTCCTGGTCCCATTTTTGCGCGAACCCCGGCCGTTCCGAATGTAAGAGGGCTCCCAAAAGCCTTTTGTTTTTCTGAATCACTCATTTGACTAATTTCTTTTATAGTTTTTTCGTCGCTTTTTTCTATTCAAAAATCAAAAACTCTTGTATCCATAATATTCACTTATATTATTTTAACTAATTATTTTTCTTTTAATTTCTTCAACCTTATTTAATTGCTCTCAACTAAAATTATGTTCTTCCTGACCAAAATGCCCATACGCTGCTGTGTTAAAATACTTTGTTTTTCGTAAATTTAAAGTTTCTATAATTTTACGAGGTTGTAAATTAAATACTTCACGAATTACTTTAATTATTTGATCATCAGAATATTTTGAAGTACCAAAAGTATTAACACATATTGAGACTGGATCGCTATAGCCAATTACATAACCAATTTGAATTTCGCACTCATCAGCAATTCCTGCTGCGACTAAATTTTTGGCAATATATCTTGCAGCATACGCTGCACTTCTATCAACTTTTGTTGGGTCTTTTCCTGAAAATGCTCCACCCCCATGACGACTTCAACCACCGTATGTATCAACAATTATTTTTCTTCCTGTCAAACCAGTATCAGCCACAGGACCACCAATATTAAACGGATTCAAATAGATTTTATCTAAATTAGGTAATGTCATATTGTGACATTCTAGAACTGGTTTGATTATACTTTCGATAATAAATTTTTTTGCTTGAGGTAAATCAATATTTTTTGCACATTGAAATGACAATACAATGGAATCTACTTTAGCATCTTTTTGATTGTTATAAAATTGAATAGTCACCTGCGATTTCATATCCGGATAGGCATCAACAAATTTTCCATTCTTTCTTAATTTACTGGCCAAATTGACAATTTCATGAGCTATAGTAATTGGTAAAGGCATGTAATTATGCGTACGATTTGTTGCAAAACCAAACATAATTCCTTGATCCCCTGCGCCAATATCTTGTTCATCTAACGAATTAGTAACTACATCATCAATTTCTGAAGATTGTTTATTAATAATAACTTCAATTGGAAATGTTTTGTAATCTAAATATTTATCATTTGAGTCATATCCAATATTCTTTAATACGCTACGCGCTAATTTTTCCACATCTGTTTTGTATGTAGATTTTATTTCCCCTGAAATAATTAATTTTTTAGCAGTAATGAAACATTCACATCCAACGTGAGCATTTGGGTCATTACTTAAAAATTCATCTAGTACCGCATCACTAATAAGATCACAAATCTTATCTGGATGCCCTTCACTAACCGATTCTGATGTAAAATACATATCTCCTCTTTCTATAATCAAATCTTACACTGGCAATTCTTTTCCGTCAATTATCAATAATAATATTTATTCGCATTGAGGTTTTGCAATATCATTTTTAATTTGTTTAGCTAATGGATGTAAATCGCCTTCAGGAAAATATTGATATAATTTCAAATCTGGATTTTCGCGAACATAATCTACAAAACTGGTTGGAAATTTTTCATTTGAAAAATACTTATTACTAATAAAATTCAAAATAAAACCAATCATTAATAACGGAATAAAGAAAATATACGGCAATCATGCCACCACAATATCTTCAATTTTTGTACTATTAATTGTTATCACAACAACAGGATAGACTAACGAAAACGCTAAAAAAGCAATACCAATTGTTGCGTAAACAACTATTATTAGTTCAATTTTGGACAATTCAATAGACTTATTTTTATATTCTTTTAGAATAGCTAATGTTGATGTCATGTACATCATAATAAAAGTTAATGACGCTGCATTTAGAGATGATTCTAATCTTTCAGCATAAGAATTATTTAATAAGGAAATGATTACAAAAAATGCAATAAAAACAAAGCATATAATTGAATCTAACCACACACAACGTGAAAATTGGGAATGTTTATTAACTTTTGCAAAATAACGTGGGAAAACGCCATCGATAGTTAAAACAAGCAAATTACGAGTTTGCACTCAAGCTGCTTGTATTCTAAGAGTTGCTTTATTGGCAATCTGTGAAGGAATTGCAATCCATAAAAAAATGGTTCCAATAGTTGCAAATGTCCCTACACCAAACGTTGCAATTAATGAATTAATAGGATTTGGGTCAATAGCATCTGTCGGATTTAAAGAATTCTTTCCAGAAGGCCCTAACGCATTAAGCATAAATATAAAAAACAACACATATATAATAAAACCTATAATAACAGTTGTCATAATAGCTCATGGAACAATTTTCTTTGGGTTCTCTACTTCTGCGTTAATAACGGAAATTCCTTCAATTCCGCCAAAACAAAAGAAAATTAATGAAGTTGCTGAGCAAATATTTAAAAACGATAATCCTTTAAGGTGAGGTGGATTTACTAAACGATTACAAACGCCTTCAATATTGTGAAGTGAATAAAAAAAATAAATGGTAGCAAAAATTAAAACACCCAAAATTACTAATCATTTTAACGAAGATAAAATGAAAACTAATCATTTTGATGAATTAAAACCATGATTCATGATTCATATGATAAGAAAAAATAATAATGCTGCACCTAATATTATTAATCACTTAAAATTGTTATATATCTCAGTTCCTTGAAACGTTCAAACAATTCCGGCTATTGAAACAACAGCTAATATTGGTGATTGTATATAAGAAGATCACACATTTAGCAAACCTACTTTTTTTCCAAAAGCTCTTCGTGTAACAATATAACCGCCAGAGTATGAATTTGGATAATTACGAACAATGACTGCATAAGATATTCCAACCGAATAAGCAATTGTTGATACCAAAAACAATGCTAATATAAATCACAAACCTAAGAAACTATAAAGTTGCCCAATCGTCATCACAAAACCTATTCCGATAATGTAATTTATTCCAAAAAATAACGCTGTAAAGCGTGACATTTTTTTAGTTATTTTTTTCTCCATTTAAGCGTTGCTTTCTTGTACTTTCAATTTCTATATACAACGGATGTTGTTCATAATTTGGAAAGTACTTATAAAATTCCAATTCTGGGTTTTCAATAATAAAATCAATTAATGACGTTGGAAAATGAGTATCTTTTTTGTTCATAATATATTTTCCTATCAAAAAGATAACAACACCGCACAAAACACCTAATACATAAAAAATGACCGGAAATCATGCCATCACAATATCGCGAGCCGACGATTTTGTATCAAATGTATCTGAAATAATTGGATAAATAAAGGTAAATATTGCAATACACATTGATGCAAATGCATAATAAACCCATAATTTTTCTTTTTTATTTAAATTAATTTCTTTATTGTAATTTTTTTTCATAATCGCTAGAACACTAATCATGTAAATAAATAAATAACTTAGAACAATGGCTGATAAAACATTAGATAAGTCGTTGATTATTTCAGGGTTTGTAATACTCAACACAACAAAAAGAATAATAAAAATTCCAGAGATTATTGAGTCCAATCAAATACATCAATAAAATTGCCCGTGCTTATTAATCTTACCAAAGCGTTTTGGTAACATTCCCTCGATCGTTAATACCAACATTACACGAGAATTAATTCAAGCGCTTTGAGTTCTTACTGTGCATTTATTTGCAATCTGGGAAGAAATAATAAAGTAAAGTAAAACTAATCATCCCCCAGTAGCTACTCCACCTAACATTGTAAATAGAATTGAGTTAATTGAATTTGGCGTTTCTGAAGAAGTTCCGGTTGGATATAATCCATCAGGACCATTCGGGCCTATAACATTTAACACCATAACAAAGTAAATTAAATATAGGAATGTTCCAGCTATCATTGTGTACAAAACAACTTTTGGTAATGTTTTTGTTGGATTATCAATGTCGGCAGAAATTGAACTTGTCCCTTCGATTCCGACAAATGATAGAAACAATAGCATTATTGAAGTACACAAATTAGCAAATGAGAAATCAACATTACCATTCACTATGTGCGACTTAATACGCGCGAAATCATGCAATGAATAAAGAAAATAAATTGTAGAAAAAGCAATTGCTCCTAAAATTACTAATCATTTTAATGATGAAAAAATGTAAAGTAAACGATTCGATGCTCTTAAACCATGGTTCATTACAAAAATAATTAAAATGAACAAGAAAGCAGCTAACAAAATAACAACTCATAAATAGTGCTTATATAAATATGTTCCTTGAAATGCTCATATCATTCCAGCTATCGATGATATTGCAACAATTGGCGATTGTAAATATGTACTTCATAAACTGATAAATGCAATAAAGCGATTAAAAGCACTACGCGCAACAACATAGGATGTTACATAGGAACTTGGGTATATTTTTGTTAAATAAACAAATGATAAACCGATGGCATAAGACATTGTTGCAACGATTATTAGTGCTAGGATTAATCACAATCCAAGAAAATGATATATTTGTCCAATTGATATAAAGAAAGTAAATCCAACAACAAAATTAAAACCAAAAAAAATTGCTGAACGTTGAGAATATTTTTTATGTTTCATTGATTATTACGTGTTCACTATTTCAACAGCTGGAATGTGATCATGATGTTTATAGTCATCTAAAGTTTTTAAAACAGATTCATCAACAGATTCTGGATTATGTTTCAAATATTCTACAAAAGATGGGTCTAATTTTTGATTTTGTCATCCTAATTTCTTTGAACAAATAAAAATTACTAATCCTAAAAATACAGAAATAATTAAACCAATAAACTGAAAGGCAAATTGTTTAAAGTCAGGAGAACCAATTCCTTCACTTGTTCAATAGAAAATTCCTTGTCCAATAAAACCAACCAAGATTAATAAAATCGCACCCAAACTAAATAAATACATTGCAATTTCAAATTTTGAACATTCCATTAATTTTTTGCGTCATAGATTTAATATTGCACAAATTGCTCCAATGTAATTCAAAAAGGCAACGATTGTATAAATTCCTAAAGTATTTGCTAAATTATTAGCAACATCTTTTGTAGCAAAAATGCACAATAAGGAATAAGTTAAAACTAATACACCTGTTAAACATGAATCGAACATTAAACATCTATTGAATTGTCCATGTTTATTAACATGTGTAAATCATTTTGGGATTCATCCGTCAACAGCAAGTGGCAATAATAAGCGAGTATTAACTCATGGGTTTTGTACACGTGATGTCGATTTATTAGCAACTTGAGAGATAATTCCAATTGAACCTATAGCAAGGAAAATACCTGTTCCGGCTCCTAAAACTTGTTTAATAACTGTATTAATAGGGTTTCCATCTGCGGCTCCATTTGGAATAATTGATGATGCACTTGATTGATCAGCTCCTAATGCTCCAATAAAGGCAAAGTAATAAACTAGATAAAATATAGTTGCAACAATAATAACAACGATTAATACTCATTTAAGATTTTTCTTTGGGTCTTCAATATCGTCACTAATTGCAGCAATACCTTCAAAACCACCAAAAGCAAAAAAGAAAGTTAAAACGGATGTAATTAAATCTCAAAAAGAAATTTTTTGGTGAAAACCTTTTCCAGTAAAATTATCAATAATTTGCTGCCCATGACCTGTTGCACCAAGTTTAATTATTTCAGCAAAAGCAAATAATAATGATGATCCCAAAATTAATCATTTTAAACCTCACATAAATCATAATGAGAATCTTGTTGTGTTGAAACCAAAGTTTACAACAGCAATTAAAACAACAAATAAACCACCAGCACCAATGAATAATCATGGTTTAGCATCATTAAATGCTTGAGGTGTATTCAAGTCTCACCCAAAAAAGTTCGCATTTTGAAACGCTCATACAATTCCAGCAACCGAACTAATGGCTACAAATGGTGCTTGAATGTATTGAAATCAACCAATTCAAAAAGAAACATTTTTTCCTATACCATTTTTTGTATATAAATAAGAACCACCATAACCTTGGAACTTAGCCGATAAATTAGCAAATGCTAAACCTACACCATAAGCAATAACAGCGCAAATTGCTAGGATAATTGGAAAACCAATTATTCCTGATGTTAAAAAGGATTGCCCTAGCCCCACAACAAACGCATAACCCACAATGAAGTTAAAAGCAAAGAACAATCCTCCGTATTTTGAAAACCTCTTTTTCTGCATATAAGTTTTATTTCACCCCTTCTTTTAGACTAAATTAATAGTCATACAATTATTAATATGCATTATATATTAATTTCAATAAATTTTAAAGGGATTATTTCTGCAAACACAAAAAAAGTAGGAATTACCTACTTAATATAAACGATTATTAATTTAAGTTAATTTCCGAAAATTAATAATGGTGGCTTTGAGCGGAATTGAACCGCTGACACAAGGATTTTCAGTCCTTTGCTCTACCGACTGAGCTACAAAGCCATAATGGCGGTCCTGACGGGACTCGAACCCGCGATCTCCTCTGTGACAGAGAGGCATGTTAACCACTACACTACAGAACCATATGGTTGCGGGAACAGGATTTGAACCTATGACCTTCGGATTATGAGCCCGACGAGCTACCAGACTGCTCCATCCCGCGATGTTGTCAAACAAATTAATTTTACATATTTTTGTTCATAAGACAAATAAATTAACATGTTTGTTTTAAGACCAACATTTAAACATAAAAAAATGGCGGAAGCAGAGGGATTCGAACCCCCGCGGGCCTCGCAGCCCCTTTCGGTTTTCAAGACCGACCCCTTCAACCGGGCTTGGGTATGCTTCCTAAACTTGGTGGATCCTACAGGGATCGAACCTGTGACCAATCGGTTATGAGCCGACAGCTCTGCCGCTGAGCTAAGGATCCTTAAATGGTGGAGTCAACCGGAATCGAACCGGCGACCTATTGCTTGCAAGGCAATTGCTCTACCTACTGAGCTATAACCCCATAAATGGTCGGAAAAACAGGACTCGAACCTGCGGCCCCTTGGTCCCAAACCAAGTGCTCTACCAAACTGAGCTATTTTCCGAAATGGTAGCGGAGGTGAGATTTGAACTCACGACACTCCGGGTATGAACCGGATGCTCTGCCGCTGAGCTACCCCGCCGTAAATGGCGTGCTTGACAAGAGTTGAACTCGTAACCTTTTGATCCGTAGTCAAACGCTCTGTCCAATTGAGCTACAAGCACGTTTGGAGGTGCCGGTCAGATTCGAACTCACGATAGTGGAGTTGCAGTCCACGGCCTTAAACCACTTGGCTACGGCACCAAATGCAATGTTGATTAATACAAAGCACCTAGTAATTTTAACACTTATTTTTTCAATAATCAACTTTAGCAAGCACCAATATTTCATTTTAATTAACCTGATATATCTGCGAGAATGGTATTGTATTCCTCGACATAAACATCTGAAAAAGCATAAATGTAAATACTATATCCTTTTTGATTTGGGTATAGACTAGCATCAGGTCATTTTAAATCCATATGTAAAATCTCATCACTTAAAGTATTTTTCTCTGTTGGAAATTTATTTGGATCTATAGTAATTGATCATGTTGGTTTAGATTGATCAAAAACTGGTAACCCATTACAGTAATCCATTAAGTATGTGTATTGTTTTTTTGAATATATATAACCTAAAAACTTATATGAGTTTTCCAAATTCTTACCACTCTCAGATTTTAATAGCGAGAAACCATCAATTCATAAATTTCCATTAAATCCGTTATATGGATTAGTTGTTGAATTTGTAATTAACTTGGCGTTCGCTAAGTTAGTAATAAGTGGTCTTAAACTTGGATATTTATCAACAGCAAATAATAAATCAGATGAGTAAACGATGGCAATATCATATTTACCGCTACCAATCACATCCTGAATGCCATCCCCTTGAAAACTAATATTGTCATCTATCTTTAGTACTTGCTTAAAAAAATTAGTAGCTGAATGAATTGCATTAGCACTAACCGCATTCTCCCCGTCATGCGTAATGCTATCTAAAATTTCCTTATTATCAGGAGTTGGATTATTAATGTTTGCACTAGAAAGTAATTGCTTTTCACCATTCGATTCAGCTGACAACATTAATTGAAAAATAAATCAAAAAGTATTTCTAGAATCATCAGATAACACGATACGTTCATGATTTTTAATTGCATTTCAAATACTATCAAAATTAGGTTGGTACGATGAATTATTTTTGTCTAACATCATTAATGTTCCTCAATTGTAAGGTAATAAATATGTGTCATTAAAATTATCACTCGGTTTTAAATTATCAGTAATAGATGGTACCTTTTGTAAAAGTTCAGAATTAAAACCATTTTTAACATCAGCAGCACTATAATTTGTGCCACCATACATGTTCATATATTTTGCAAGTTTTGTAAAATCAATTTTCTGTAGTTTTGGATTAGCATAATTATTATCTTTGTCTAACAGTTTAGTAACATAATAATCACTTTCCATTATTAAGTCATAATTATGTGTTAATAATTTAGCGCCCATTTGTTCTGAATTAGTAAATGTAGTAACATTTGGAAAAATTCCTGTCTTATCATTAAAACTATTGTAAGTGTCATCATCTATATATGAACCATAAATAGCAAGATCTAATTCATTAGCTGCTTGCTCAAAATAATAAATTAAAAAACCTGTGCCACCAAACAGTAGTGCTATTACTCCCCCTAAATTTAAAAATCGCTTTGTTCTTGCTGAATTTAAAATTGCTAAACGTGAATTTTTAACACTTAAATTTTTGGAAAAAAAACTTTCTTTTGAAATTTTTGCTTCTAATTTGTCGCGATCTGCTTGTAATTTTTTAATTGTCTGTTCTTTATTAGAACGATTTGATAGTTCTGCCATAATGATACGTTGATTCATTTTAACCAAAGCTTTTATAAGAATATTTTTCTTTTTTAAAAAATTCTTCGCAAAATTAATTACTAATAAACCCACCGCTAATAAAATTAAAATAAAAATAAAAAAAACGTTAACGATTGGAGTCAATGATTTTTGAGTATATAGATAAATTGAGATATTTTGCACATTTCCGCTAGTAAAGTAAGAAATAATAAAATCATCAAATGACATTGAAAAAGCAATAGCTGCCCCTATGTAAATACCAGGGCGAATAATAGGTAAAATAACTTTTCTTAATGTAGTCATTGGAGTTGCTCCCAAATCATAACTTGAATCAATAATATTAGTATCTATATTTTTAATTCTCGTTAAAACAGTTAATAAAACATAAGGAACACAAAAGGAAACATGAGCACAAACTAATGAAAAGAAACCAAATGGTAAAAACATCCCCAAAAAGAAAATTAACAATGCTGTTGCGGTTAAAATATCTGCATTAATCAAAGGAATATTGTTTATCGTTAACACAAAATTACTAATTCGTTTGCTGGTTCTTCATAAACTAACAGCAGCTAGTGTTCCAATTATTGTTGCAATTAAAGTACTGATTACAGCAATAGCGATAGTATTTAAAATTATTTTTCAAAAAGCTACTGAACGAAAGAATGCACCAAAGTACTTAAAACCAAAACTGTAATCAATAAAAGAACTAATTGAGCCATTATTATTAAACGCTAAAATTATCATTACGATAATCGGAATGTAAATAACAAGTAAGATAATCAACATATAACTTGCTGAAAAAAATTTTTTTAAATTCTTCATTACTCTCCTCCCTCCATTTTTTTCTTTTTATCGTTATTGAAAGTAGTTTTATGTTCAACAAAGCGCAAAATAAGTACAAAAAATAATGACATTGTTGCGACCATTGAACCTATTCCAGTTGCTTGAATAATATTTCCACCGCTTAAAAAATAGTTTTCAATTATTTTTCCAATATTGATGGATTTCCCACCACCAAGCATTTCTGGGATAATTAGAGTCGTTAAAGCTGGTAAAAAAACCAAAATTATCCCATTAATTATTCCCGGAATTGACAAAGGGAAAATTATTTTTCAAAACGTTGTTCAACGATTAGCACCAAGATCCCCGCTCGCAGCAATAATTCATTTATCAATCTTATCCATGCTATTGATAATACTTAGGATCATAAATGGTAAATATAATAAAACCATCCCAAGTACCATCACTCCTAAACTGCCTAACATATTAGGGTCGATTCAATTAATTAACGCTTTTAAACCAAGAGTTCTTAGCAACATATTCAATCAAATTGGTAAAGTAAAAAGTAATAAGTACATTTTTGTACGTTTTTTTACAACAAATTTTAATATATAGCAAATTGGTAAAGCAACAATAATAGAAATTATAACTGTTAAAGATGCCATTAAAATTGAATATCCAAAAACAGCTAAATAAGCATGATTTTCAAATAATATAATTCAATTAGCAAAACTCAATCTAAACGCAAGAGAGGAATCATCTCTAACAATTAAAGAGTAAAATACCATAATAATTAAAGGCAAAACTATTAGAATACCGGCAACTAAAATATATGGAATCAACAATGTGGAAAAGTTTTTTGAAGAACTTAATGGATTAATTGTTTTTAGAGGCTTAATTTTATTTTTTGCCACATCAAAAAAACGTTTCACTATTGGATTTCCTTTCACATTACGTGAATATCTTCTGGAGTTCAATGTAACCCAACTTTTTTGCCTTCTGGGTGGTAATCAGTTGTGTGCACTAAAAAACTACGTTTTCTTGTTTTTACTAAAATTTCTCAATGCACTCCAATGAATGCTACATTTTGAACTATTCCTGTAAAGAAGGTTTTTTTATTAGTAGCCTTAATAATGTCGATATCTTCTGGGCGAATCATTATATCCACTTCTTGATTATGTCCAAAACCCTTATCCACACAATTAAATTTTTTGCCGTCAAAAGAAACTACCTCATCTTCAATAAAAATAGCATCTTCAATAATATTTGATTCCCCGATAAAACTAGATATTCATCTTGATTCTGGTTCGTTATAAATATCGATCGGAGTTCCATTTTGAATAATATTACCTTCATTCATTACAACGATACGATCACTTAATGTCAAAGCTTCTTCCTGGTCATGAGTAACAAAAATAAAAGTAATCCCTACTTTACGCTGAATTTTTTTCAATTCAACTTGCATATTTTTTCTCAAAGCATTATCCAAAGCAGAAAGTGGTTCATCTAATAATAAAATTTTTGGTTTGTTAATTAGTGCTCGTGCAATCGCTACTCTTTGTTTTTGACCACCTGATAAATCGTTTGGGTTAGCATAAATAAAATCTTGTAGGTTAACAAGTTTAACCACTTCTAGAACTTGTTGTTCTATTTTATCTTTATCTATTTTTCTAATTCTTAATGGATATGCAATATTTTCGTAAACATTCATGTGAGGGAATAAGGCATAGTTTTGAAAAATAGTATTAATTGGTCTTTCATAAGGTTCTCAATTGCGAATATTTTTTCCTTCGATATAAATTTCTCCAGCACTAGGTTGCTCGAACCCAGCAATCATTCTTAAAAGTGTCGATTTTCCACAACCAGAAGGTCCTAAAATTGTTACAAATTCACCTTGTCTGATGTCCAAATTAATTCCTTTTAAAACAATTTTCCCATCGAATTCTTTTGAAATTGAACGGATTTCAAGAATATTTGAATCCTTATGTTCAAATTGCTCATGCTCATTTAAGTGATGAGCATGTGTGATGTGTTTTTGTTTTTTTTGGAATAACATTTTTGCCTCCTTTTTTTCTCATAAAAATCAAAGTAATTGTAATACTTTTTTTTCGAATAAAAAAGAAAATTTTTGTCTAAATTTTGACTATCTTTTTGCTAGGTTTTTTTTGATTTTTTTTGAGTCATTTGTTTCAAATTTTTTTTATCTTTTTTTATAACTTTTTTTTCAGTTTTTTTAACATTTAATTTTTCTTTTTTTGAGTAATTCCTTCAAATTCTTTCGTGTCAGAAAATTCAATTTTTTCTGTTAAAACATATTTATTTATTGCGTCCGCAACTCCTGATTCTTTATTTGTTCCAGTTGTAAATTTAGCCACTTTCTTTAATTCAGTAATAGCATTCCCCATAGCAATAGAAACACCTGATACCTTTAGCAAAGGTAAATCATTTCAACCATCGCCAATAGCCGCTACTTCTTCCATCAAAATATCTTTTTTTGCAGCCAATCACTTAACAGCTTCGCCTTTGTTTACGTTCAAGTTTGTAATTTCAATACTTAAATTGTGGGTCGGAGCTACTTCTAGTTTTCCGCTAAATTTTTCAACTAGTTCCTTTGTTTTTGTTTTTAGTTCTTTTTTCTTGATGAAACCTTTTGTATAAATAGCAATAATTTTATAACAAGAGTTTTGAAATTTTTTCATATCACTTGTCTTGGCTATTTTTTCATTAATTTGTGATGCAACGATTTTTGCAATTCACGAAGAAATATTAGAGTATGGCCCGCTGGTTGTATAAACTAAAAATTTTCAACCATTGGATTGTAAATATTGAATAGCTTCTTTCATTAATTTTTCTGGAATTAAATTAGAGTAAATCACTTCGCGTTTGCGAATATCGTAAATTTTTGCACCATTTAGCGAAACTACATACCCTTGATTTTTATTAATAAGAATATTTCTAGCAACCGGCAGTGCTCCTTGAAGATCGCGACCAGTCGATAAAATTATTTCAATTCCCTCTTTTTGTGCAGCAATGCATGCAACATGATTTTTTCGAGATAATAAATGACGATTAAACAATAACGTTCCGTCTAAGTCCAAGCAAAGTAATTTAATTTTTTGATCTTGTATTTTTTGGTGTAGTTTGCTTAACATCAGTATCTCAATCTTTTATGTGTTTTGCTACAATATATCACACTAGTGTAAAAAGCTCAAACGCAAGGAGTGCAAGTGGTAAATATTGTCAACCATCATTTTCTTGTAAATTCGTCACAGGATAAATGTTAGTTCCTATTTTCAATGCAAATATTATATAAAATATGATGTAAATTATTGGATAAACTAAAATTCATAAAAAGAATTTTTTCTCAATAATAAAATTGTGATAAAAATGTAAATGATTAATAGTAAAAATTATTAAAAATCATGGAATAACAAAATGAACCAACACATTGAATAAATCGAACGGTCATGCATTATCATGAAACATTTTTTGACCACTGGGTTGATTAAGCACACCAATACCAATAAGTGACACGTAAATTACAACTGCAATCATAACAACAGTGTCATAAATTGCTACAGCTAAAAGTGCATATTTATTAGTTAACTTTACTAGTCATTTATTAGTTGAATTTGTGTAATGTTGAACAAGCATGATTGCAAGAAAAAAAGTAACCATTGTGGTTGTTAATCAAGTGAATTGTGCAAACATTGAAAAAGAAAATGGTGAAAATAACAGTTCATGATTTGGTAATTTTATATCAGCAATATCGTAAACTAGACCTACAATGAATCTTGCAAGTAATGTTAAGAAAAAGCTCAAAAATGCTACTCACATCAATTTTAAATTCACACGGTTATGTCTTTCGGACATTAATGGATTAGAAGTGTACATATTTATATTTTAATTATTTCAGAATATCAAATATAAAATCTTCATCATTTGTTTTTTGTGATTGAAATTTTGCACCACGTAATGCATCTTTTGTTGCATTTTTTGGAACAAAAGAATAGTGAGTAGTTTTTAACATAAATTCATCGTTTCCACTATCGCCAAACGAAATTGTTTGTTCTAAATTAATATTCATTTGATTGGCAACAAATTTGACCGCTAAACCCTTATCTGCATTTTTTCTTGTTATCTCTAGGTAACTTACATCGTCATGAGAAAGTGACCATGCAAAATTGTATTCATGACCATATTTTGCAATTAATTCTTTTGCGGTTTTCATTGATTTTTCATCATTTCTTTCAATATATATAATAAATTTTAAAATTTTATGGCGAGGTTCAAATTCTGAACGGAAATGGTCATACATAGTAATTCCTTCAGTTCTCTCAATAAAATATTCATCCAAATATGTTTGAAATTTAGTTTCTTGATCAATCGGTCAATTGTGATAAACATTATTTCTTTGCATCGCACGGAAATTTAATTTATTTTGATTACAAAAAGATGCAATTTCATTAATAAAGTTAGTATCTATTATCGATTCAAATAACAATTCTCCTAAGTCATTTAGAATAATTGCTCCATTAAAACTAATTACGTATGTTGGTTTTAATCCTGCTTTTTGACATTTATAACGAACAAAAATATCAGGTCTCCCTGTTGATACCACAAAATAATTTCCTTTTTTTTGTCACTTTTTAATTGCTTCTATTGTCTTCGGAGTTATTTCTAATTTTCTATTTAACAAAGTTCCATCGAGATCAAAAAAAGCGATGTATTTTTTTCCGTCATAAAATGTTGATGGGATTTTAGACATTAAAAGTTTCTTTCAATAACTTTAGAACCGCAGCCTCTGGTTTAAAGCCTGAAAATTCCGTCACCATTTGCCCATTCTTAAAAAGCATTACAGTTGGAACAACTTTTATTTTAAAATCACTTCCTAGTTTTGGTTCCTCTTCAACATCAACTTTATAAAAGTTAATATTTGGCATTGTGCTTGCAATTTTTTCTAAAATTGGGGCCATCATTTTGCAAGGTCCACATCATGTTGTGAAAAAATCAACAACTACATAACCGTTTTCAATTTTTGAATTAAATTCACTTGTTTTTATTTTTTCCATTATTCCCTCTTTATACTAAAAATTAATTTTATTATAACTCAATATTTGGTAATAAATTTTGTTTAAAAAATATTCCTTTTGAAATATAATCATATTTAGGTTTATTAAAAACTATAGGAGAAATTAATGTCAAAAATTATTTACATACATGCTCGTGAAGTATTAGATTCACGTGGTAATCCAACTATTGAAGTTGATGTTGAAACTGAATTAGGTGGATTTGGAAGAGCTATCGTTCCTTCTGGTGCTTCAACTGGTGAATTAGAAGCTCTAGAATTAAGAGATGGCGACAAAAGTCGTTATGGAGGTAAAGGTGTTTTAACCGCTATTAATAACGTAAACAAAATTATCGCTCCGAAAATTATTGATGCTGAGTTAGATTCTTTATCACAAAGACACATCGACGAATTAATGATCGAATTAGATGGAACAGATAATAAAAAGAAATTGGGAGCTAACGCAATCCTTGGTGTTTCAATGGCTTGTGCAAGAGCTAGTGCGGATGAGTTAGGAATTCCGCTATTTAGATATTTAGGTGGAACTAATGCTTATACTTTGCCAGTGCCTATGCTAAACATTATCAATGGTGGTGCTCATGCTGATAACTCAATCGACTTCCAAGAATTTATGATTGTACCAGTTGGTGCTAGTTCATTTAAAGAAGCTGTAAGAATGTCAGCTGAAACATATCACGCTTTAAAAAGTATTTTACACAAAGCAGGGTTAGCGACATCGGTTGGAGATGAAGGTGGATTTGCTCCAAATTGTGGTTACGAAGAAGCCTTAGATTATATCGTTGAAGCTATTAAATTGGCAGGTTACAAACCAGCAACATCCGGTAGTAATGCAATATCAATTGCCCTTGATTGTGCTAGTTCAGAACTTTACAAAAATGGTAAATACAATTTTAAAAAGTTATCAAAAGAAACAGGTAAAGAAGTGATTAAATCAACAAGCGAAATGATTAGTTTATTTAGTAACTTAATTGATAAATACCCAATTATTTCAATTGAAGATGGATTAAGTGAACATGACTGAGACGGATTTGTTGAAATGAAAAAACAGTTAGGTCATAAAATCCAAATTGTAGGAGATGACTTATTTGTTACAAACCCAAGTATTCTGAAAAAAGGTATTGAAAAAGATGCTGCCAATGCAATTTTGATTAAAATTAACCAAATTGGTTCATTAACAGAAACATTTGATGCTATTGAAATGGCTAAAACAGCTGGATGAACAAATGTTGTTTCACACCGTTCAGGTGAATCAGAAGATACAACGATTGCTGACATTGCAGTTGCTTTAAATACAGGTCAAATTAAAACAGGATCAATGTCAAGAACTGATAGAATAGCAAAATATAATCAGTTACTAAGAATTGAAGAAATCCTAGGTTCAACTGCTAAGTATGCCGGAAGAGATGCATTCTACAATCTAAAAAATAAAAATAGTCGTGAGACTATTTTTTTATAATTAGATATAAAAAGGAAAGAAAATGAATATATTCAGAAAAGAAAAATCGCCGATAGTTAATGTTCCGAAAAATATTATGTCACTAGTAATCGGACGTTTTAAAGAAAATACTTACATAGTTTCTAACAAAAATGAATGTATTTTAATCGATCCAGGAAATGATGCAAAAAAAATTATCGATCAAATATTAAAAAATAATTTAACACCAGTTGCTATTTTATTAACACATGGACATTTCGATCACATTGGAGGCGTTAATGAGATTTTAGAAAAATGAGATCTTACTATTTATGGAGGTAAAAATAGCAATGCTTTTTGCAGCAATCCTCAATATCATTATGGTTCACCTATAATTTCTATTAACAAAACAATTCATGAACAAGATGATAATACAGAAATTAAGTTAATTAATTACCGTATTAAATTTATGGCAACACCAGGTCATACTATGGATTCATGTTTTATAATTTTTGAAGACCTAAATTGTATTTTTACTGGTGATACCTTGTTTTATCACGATATTGGGGCTTTGCGTTTTGCTACCAATAATAAAGAGCAAATGCGATTAACGCTTAAAAAAATTAAGGAATTAAGGGATAGTTACCTAATTTTCCCAGGTCATAATAATTTTTCCACTATAGGAGAAGAAAAAATTAATAATCCTTATTTAATAAAAGATCTAATATAAGTAAGGATAAAATGCATTTAATCGATATTATAATCCCATTAATTATTTCTGCGGGTTTGGGAATATTATTTTTATTTCTAAACAAACGACGCCAAAATATTTGAAGAACCGAAAAAAAATGAACTCCGTGATCTGACAATAAAATGACAAGAATTTTAGATTTTACATGGCGTAACATTTTTGGAATACTTGCATTTATTTTTTTATTTGGTGCAATATCTATAATATTTGCATTAATTTAGTTAAAAATTATCGTTTAATAAAGATTTGCATATTTTGAGTAAAAGCAATTTATAATAAAAGCAAATTAATTAATATTTAAAGGAATATAATGAAAAATAAAATTTTACTATTTAAAAATCGCAGTAGCGTTGATGCATGATTGGTACAAATTTATAAAGAACAAATTAAAACTAAACCGCATAGTGTTTTAGGTTTTGCAACCGGCACAACTCCAATTAATTTTTACAAAATGCTTCAAGAAGATCATCAAAAAAATGGCACAGATTGAAGTAAAATTGTTGCGTTCAATTTGGATGAGTTTGTTGGTATACCAATTGGTCACAAAGAGTCTTTTAGAACCCAAATGGAAAATAATTTATACAACGGATTGAATATTAATATTAAAAATACACACTTACCAGACGGAATGTGCATTGATTTAAGTCAAGAAGCAAATAATTATGAAAAATTAATTAAATCTAAAGGTGGTATTGATCTCCAATTTATTACATTAGGGGTAAATGGTCACATGGCATACAATGAACCAGGTACTAGTTTGAAAACTAAAACTCATGTTACAGGATTGACACCAGCTACACGCGAAGAAATTGTACGACAAGGAAAATTTAGAACATTGGAAGAGACACCAACAGCAGCTATAACTATGGGTGTCAAAACTATTATGAATTGCAAAAAAGTATTAATGGTAATTGTTGGTGATAATAAGGCAACTATGGCTAAAAAAGCATTGGAAGAGACACCAACAGCAGAAATCCCGGCTTCACAACTACAGAAACACAAAAAATGCTTATTTGTTATGGATGAAGATTCAGCGAAGTTATTAGATTTAACAAAACACGATGTTAAAAGAATGTAATATTAATTAAAACCCCTAAAATTAGGGGTTTTAATTAATTAGGAAAATTATTATTTAAAATTGTTCCAATTATCACAACAACTATTACAAGAATAAATAAACCTGAAACCACAAATCAAGTTCAACGGTTTTTGTAGATACTAATTTTCATTCTTTCGATTAAACTAGAAATTTTAAAATTTGTTACCTTAGAAGTATGCTGTTTTTTAGAATATTTGATCTTTTTCGTTTTTACATTTTTAGTAACCATAAATTATCCTTCAATCTTACACATTTTGTTCATAAAGATAACAACGTGCTCAACATCTGTTCCTACAATTATTTGATATGAATTTGCACCTAGCCTACGAGTTGCATATGCTCCAGCCGCCTTAATGGCTGCATCATTAATTTTTGAGTTATCCTTAACTTGTAGTCTAATTCTTGTAGCACAATTTTCTAGAGTAATTATATTGTCTTTTCCAACTTCTTTTAAGAAAATTTCAGCCATACGACGATAGCGATCACTTTTATTTGTACTACTTTTTGTTGTGGCGCTAATTGATGAAGTTGATGTTTTTTCCCACATGTGTGTCATTTCTTCTTCATCTTTTCTTCCTGGAGTTGGAATATTCATTTTTTTAATCAAATAAGAGAATGTAAAGAAATACATGACAAATCCGATAGCGGCAATTGGTCAAACTCATAATGGATTACTAAAAACGGTATTCCCTTGAGCACTAATATTATGATCTTGATTAAAAATTGAAATATCTCAACTTGTTTTAAAAGAAATTAAATAATCAATTAACCCAGCTGAAAAACCAAAACCAACATGGATCCCACAAGCAATAGTTATAGCACACAAAATTCCTGTAAAAATAGCATGTATTCCTCATAGCAAAGGTGAGACAAAAATAAAAGCAAAAGCAAGTGGTTCATCAATTCCTGTTAAAAATGAAACAAATGCTACTCCACCTAAAAAAACTCAAACCTGTTTACGTTTATTTTTAGAAGCTGCATAAACCATTGCAATTGCTGCTCCGGGTAGACCTCCCAAGAACATTGGGAAATAACCAGTTGTAAATTCCCCTGCTGTATTTAATGAATTTTGGAAAGCATTTATGTCTCCAAAAATTGTTTCAGTTTGACCAGTGTAAACATTAGTTCCACTAACTGGCAAAGCAAATCATAAAAATGTATTTAAAATATGATGTAAACCAAATGGTTGCATTAAACGATTAATAACTCCGTAAATAAATGCACCGATTATTTTTACCCCACTACCTGAACCTAATCAAGTTCCTAATTTAACTAAAGCGAATTGAAATCACGGTCATGTTAACGAAAATAATAATGCTAGCGGAATAGATGCAGCTATTCCAACCATCGGAACAAAACGACGTCCACCAAAAAAACTTAAAGCAGCAGGTAATTGAATTTCTTGATAACGATTATATAGTCATGCAACTATACATCCACAAACAATTCCGCCTAACACTCCTGTGTCCAAAATGTACTGTGGTGCATTTCCCTTTCCCATATCTAAATACATTAATTCAGATAATGATTGACCATTGCTCATAGTAACATTCAAAACGTGCCCATAAAACAATTCTGGAAACATTCCTTTTGCTGTTAATGACTGAAGAATTAAATACGAAATTCCTCCAACAAGTGCAGCTTCTCCACGATTATCTCTAGCTAAACCAAATCCAAGTCCGATTGCAAAAACTAATGCAATGTATGTGAATACAGTTGCTCCGGGAATGTGAATTACTTGCCCTATTCAATAAAGAATATGATATCCGATTCCATTTAAAACATTCGATGTTCCCTTTTGAGTGGAAAGATCTATGAATAGTTGACCGATACGATTCAATAATGCTGCAAAAGGCAAAATTGCTATTGGATACATCAACGCTTTCCCTAAACGCTGTAGTTTTGCCATCATACGATCTTTAAAGTCAGTATATTTATTTGATTTAATATTATTTAAAGCGGGTGATTTTTTTAATGTTTTTGTATCCATGTTTTTGCCCCTCATTTTTAATTTTAAATTAAAAAAAAGAACAATCATTAAGAACAACATTAGGATTTTTAGTTCAACAAAATATTAATACAATAGTATTTTTATATTATTTAAAAAAACAAATATTTATTAGCATTTTCACATTACTAAGTTTTATATACTAGAAATAGATAAATAATTAAAAAAAGGAATATATGGCTTTCTCAAGAGAAAAAAAATTAGATATGTGAAATGAACGTTACGGAGACAAAGAAGTTGCTAAATGTCGTTGTTTTTGTCCAATGCATAAAAATAAGTTAGGAAAATTAAATGAAGATGGTGGATGAGATGTCGGGGTTAAAATGTTTAAAAAAGATGATGGTAATCCCTCTAACTATCGTCCTTTATGTAAAAATTGTATAGCTAATCAGAAAAAAGAAAAACCTACTAAAAAAACTAAAGCAGCAGCTAAAAAAGAAAAAAATAGAGCATTGCTCTATTTTTTTATGGTGATGCGATTTTTTATTAAAATAATTTCTTATAAAAATAAAAAATGGTGCACGTGAAGGGAGTCGAACCCCCACGCCGTAAGGCGCTAGATCCTAAGTCTAGTGCGTCTGCCAATTCCGCCACACGTGCATAATCTTTATCTCTTAGGACATATTAAATTATATAATTTTTATCAAAAAATAACAATATTTATGAGTTTAATTATTTATTTCGCTTAGCATGGCTAACTGGATTTCATCAAGGATTATTGTTTCAATGGTAATCATTTGTAAATTCTTCCTTAGTTAATATATCTGTCATAATGATGGCTGGATTAAATAATGCACAACGCCCGATTGCAACAGCATCGGCACCGTTATCTAATGCCTTTAAAACGTCTTCTCTAGTTTTATAACGATTAACCGCAATAACGTTTTTTTTCGTAAGAGTTCTAAACGTTTTCATTTGACTAAAAAACGGTAACTGTTGGTCGTAAGTCATTTCTTCTTTAATAATTTTGTTGCTTTTTAAATCAATTATATCCCCGCCAGAAATATGATAATAATCCAAATACTTATCTAATTCTTTAACGATTGGTGCAAAGTCTAACGTTTTAAAAGTGGCATTATCGTTATCAGATGGAGATAATCTAATCCCGGTTGGTAGAATTTTTGATATACCTTTAACAATTTCAATTAAATATTTACCGCGTTCACATATATCTTTTGTCTTAATTAAGTCATTTGTATAAGGATTTAACATTGAACAAATTAAATAACCGTGCGCTCCATGAATTTCAATAAAATCGAATCCAGCCTTTTTAGCTCGTTTAGCTGCACTAATAAAATTTTGAACTACTTCTATTAAATCATTGTCATTACAAAATCTAGCATTAGTTCCAAATCATTCGTTCGCTTTTTTGGTTACACCAAAAGCATTTGGTACTTCTGCTTTAGAACCAGCATGCGCTAATTGAATACCAATTTTAGAACCCCCTTTTTTAACAATTTCTACGATTTTTTTAAGACCATCTATGTGGCGATCATCTCATAAACCCAGATCTTTTTCAGTAATTTTAGCATTTGGACTAACAGCTGTAGCTTCAACTATGATGGTTCCATACCCGCCATAAGACCTTGCTCCATAATGCATAATGTGATAATCATTAGCATAACCATCAATAGACATGGCTGTGTCCATAGGTGGTAAAATAATTCTGTTTCTTGCAATTACGTTACTTAATAATTCAAGTGAATCACTTATTTTTTTCATAATTTTCCTTAATCAATAATTTTAATGGCATATTTCTTATAGACTTGCAGTTGATTATACATCAGCATTGCTACAGTCATAGGTCCGACTCCCCCAGGCACTGGAGTGATCCATGAGGCCTTTTTTGACACTTCATCAAAATCAAAATCGCCCGACAGTTTTCCTTTTTCGTTTTGAGAAATTCCTACATCTATGCAAATTGCCCCATCTTTAATCATATCGGCAGTTATAGATTTAGGTCTTCCTGTTGCAGAAATAACTATATCACCTAGTTTTGTAAAATACTTTAAATCACTTATGTATCGATGCGTTATCGTAATGACTGCTTTTTCGTTTAACAACATTAGCGCCATCGGTCTTCCCACTATTTGACTTCTACCAATAATAACAGCGTGTTTTCCTTCGCATGAAATATTATATTCATCTAGTAATTTCATAATTCCAAATGGTGTACATGCTTGAACATCAGCATTATCTTGTGCTAATCTTCCCATGTTCAAAGGATTAAAACCGTCGACATCTTTTTGATAAGAAATTTTTAACATAATATCACGTTTGCGAATTGGTTTAGGTAGAGGAAATTGAACTAGAATTCCGTGAATACTTGGATTATTATTTAATTCGTCTATTTTAATGTCTAATTCTTCTTCTGTAATGTTTTCATCTAATCTGATAATTTCTGAATCAATTCCACAATATTCGCATGCCTTAATTTTGTGTGTAACATATTTTTGGCTTGAATAATTATTACCAACCATAAGAACAACTAATTTAGGTTTACTAAATCCTTTTTCTATTAAAGTGATGATTTCTTGTTTGATTTGGTCTTTTATTTTCTTAGCTAAAGATGAACCATCTAGTATTTTTGCTGCCATAAGTCATCCTTTAAAACAAACTATTTTTATTATACAAGTTGAAAGAAATTATTTTTAAAAATTTTTCCTACCAATGTCTGTACGATAATGAAATTCATTCCCAACAGAGTTTTCAATTTTGTCATAAATATTTTTGTAAATAACTCGAAATGGTTTTTTTGATTTATGAATAATCATTGCTATTCTTCCACCATTAGCTAATCATTCGTCATTAACCCGTTTAGCACCCATAATAATTAATTCTTTTTCATCAAATTTTCTCAATGAACTAACATCAAAATCTTTTTTATATTGTTCTGGATATCCAGGAGCTGCCAAAACAACACCTAAAACGTTATCCTTACTAAATTTTAATTTCAAAGGTTTATTGCTAAAATAATTGTCAAATACTTCTACTAAATCATTTTTAAGAAGTTCCATTATTCCTTCAGTTTCTGGATCACCAAAACGAACATTGTATTCAATTACTTTTTGTTCACCATGACTATCTTTCATAATTCCTGTAAATAACACTCCATAGTATGGGTTTCCGGTATTTGATAAATGATCTACAAGAGGTTTAACGCATGTATTAATAGCTTTTTCAATATCTTTTTTTGTTAAGTTCTTTGGGTTATTATAAATACCCATTCCTCCCGTATTAGATCCTTTATCATAATTAAAAACACGCTTATGATCACAAATCACTGGCAATGGATAAATTTCTTTGTCACGAACAATTGTAAGAAGTGAATATTCAAACCCTTCTAGAAATTCTTCAATTACCAAAATATTATCTTCACCATATAAATGTTTTTCAAAAATTTGTTTTCCGTATTTTAAAGCTTCATCAATTGAGTTAGTAATCAAAACACCTTTGCCACCGGCTAAATTAGAAGATTTAATAACTAGAGGAAATTTTTTTCAAGTTTTTAAAATATGTTCTAATTCTTTAAGAGAATATGCTTCTAAATATTTTGCAGTCGGGATATTGCATTTATTCATCAAAATTTTTGAAAATGATTTAGAACCTTCTAACTGAGCGCAATATTTATTTGGACCAAAGCATTTAATTCCGTTTTTATTCAAAAAATCAACAATGCCGTTTGCTAATTGTTCTTCTGGCCCCACAACCACAAAATCTACATCGATAGAATTACAGTAATCCAAAATACTGTTTAAATCATTTGCGTTCATTCAGGTTTTTTTATAAACATGTCTTCATAAACTAGAACCTGGTAACGTATGAATGATTGGTTTGTGTTTAGATTTCAAAAATTTTTTTGCAATTGCATGTTCTCTTCCGCCAGAACCTATTATTAAAATATTTTGCTTTTTTTTCATATTAGTGTAAAAAATGTCGCTTTCCTGTTAAATACATAACTAAATCTAGTTGATTACATTTTTCAATAACATCCTTATCTTTAATGCTACCACCAGTTTGCGCAATTGCTACAATAGGATATTGTGAAATTAATTCTATTGAATCTGGCATCGGAAAAAAAGCGTCTGAAGCTAAAACGGCATTTTTTAATATTTCTTTATTACTTTCAAGAGCTAATTTTACTGCTTGAACACGATTAGTTTGACCAACACCGATACCTAATAATTGTCCATTTTGTGCAACACATATTGCATTAGATTTTAGATGCTTACAAATTTTTCAGGCAAAATGTAAATCATTTAATGCGCTTGCATTCTCTCTTTTTGTTACGCAATGCCAATTTTTGAAATCATCTTTTCAATCTGGAAAATCTGAATCTTGATAAAGAACGCCACCATTAATTGATTTAAAAGTGAAAGGTTGGTCGCATTTGATTTCAAAATCAAGAATTAATAATCTTAAATTTTTTTTAGTTTTTAAGATTTCTTCAGCTTCTTTTGTAAAACCTTGCGCAATGATTATTTCCAAAAATATTGTATTTAATTCATTTGCTATCTTAGGAGTTATAATTGTGTTAGTTGCAATAATTCCGCCAAATATTGAAATTTTATCCCCTTCATAACATTTTCTTCAAGCTTTATATTCGTCATCATCTATTCCAACGCCACAAGGATTTGTGTGTTTTAACGCTGTATAGCATTTTTTGCTACTAAAATCTCTCACAATATTTATAGCTGCATTAGCATCATTGATATTGTTATAAGATAATTCTTTTCCGTGAATTTGCTTTGCCTTCAAAATGGTAAATAAATTAAACGCATTGTCTTCATAAACTGCTGCATCTTGATGCGGATTTTCCCCATAACGGAGGGATTGAACTTTTCTCATCGGAATAGCGAAGTTATCTAAATAACTAATATTATTAATTCTCGAAAAATATTGTGCAATTTTAGCATCATAGTAACTTGTATACGCAAATACTTTATTTGCTAAATATTTTCTAGTAGATATGGTCGTTTTACCATATTCAATTATTTCCTTTTTTACGATTTCGTAATCATTTGGATCAAAAATAACTGTGACGTGCTTATGATTTTTTGCTCCACTACGTAACATAGATGGTCCACCTATATCAATATTTTCAACAGCATCCTCGTATTTACAATTTTGATTAGTTATTACATCTTCAAATGGGTATAGGTTAATGACAACAAATTCAATCGGCGAAATATTATTTTTAACAATTGTTTTAACATGTTCTTCAACATCAAGATCTGCCAATAAGCCGCCATGAATTATCGGATGCAATGTTTTAACTCTTCCATCCAAAATTTCTTCTGAATGTGTTAAATCCTTAACTTGAATAACATCTAATCCTTCTTTTTTAAGAAGATTAAAAGTTCCTCCCGTAGAAATAATTTTTATTCCATATGCATTCAAAAATTTTGCGAATTCAACGACTCCATCTTTTTTGCTAACAGAAATTAATGCATATCTTGTTTGTTTCATCATCACCCCTAACATTTACTATTTTAATCCCTTTGCTCGTAATTTTGTAATAACTTCTGGAGGGTTTTTATATATAAAACATGTTCGATTTTATGAATTTCATGAGTAATTTCTTCTAAAGACTTTTCGTAATTTACTTTAATTTTATCTTGAAGAATAATTTTTCCAGTATCAACTCCACCATCAACATAATGAGTTGTTACACCAATATATTCGTCATGATTATCATAAGCTTTTTTAATCGCACCAATTCCTGGATAACTTGGTAATAGTGATGGATGAATATTTATAATTCGATTTTGAAACTTATCAATAAAAGATGTAGACAATATTTTCATAAAGCCTGCCAATAAAATATAATCCACTTCATCATTTACTAATAAATCTATAATACTTTTTTCAGCATCAGTTTTTGATTTGTGTTGGTTATAATCGACCAAATATGATTGAATATTTAATTTTTTTGCCCGTTCCAAGATATAGGCATTCGGTTTATCGCAAATAACCATCACTAATTTATATTGATTTTTATTTTTAATAATATACTCTGCTAGTGCTTGAAAGTTTGAACCATTACCTGAACCAAAAATTGCTATTTTCATAAAATATTAATAGTTTTGTTCCCTGTTATTGTTTCTCCGATTTGACATGCCTTAACGTTATGAAAACTCAAAATTTTTAGCGTTTTTTCTACATCTTTTTTATTTACTACAACAAAAAAACCCATCCCCATGTTGAAAATATTAAACATTTCTTTATGATCAACATTTCCTTCTTTTTCGATAAATTGAAAAATACTAGGAACATTAATTAATTCTTCTTTAATATTTGCTGATATGTTATCTGGAAAACATCTAGGTAAATTTTCAATTATACCGCCTCCCGTGTTGTTTGCTAAACCTAAAACATCAACCTTCTCAATCAAATCCAAAATTGGATTTACATAAATTTTAGTTGGTTCCATTACAATATCCAAAATGCTTCTTCCATTTAGTTGTTCATGATAATGTTCAGGTTTTAAAACCTTGCGAACTAAAGAATAACCATTTGAGTGAATACCAGACGATTCAAGTGCAATAATTATATTCCCTGGTTTGATTTTACTTCCTAAAATTAATTTTTTCTTGTTACATATCCCTGTAGCCATTCCAGCCAAATCTAGGTCACCCGGTTTATACATATCTGACATTTCTGCTGTTTCCCCGCCTAAAAGTGCACAATCAATAGGATCTAAAGACTCAACAATGCTTTTTATAATAATTTCTATTTGATCGGGATTAACTTTGTGTGTGCCAATATAATCTAAAAAAAATAACGGTTTAGCACCGTGGCATATTAAATCATTAACACACATAGCAACCAAATCTTGTCCTATATTTTCTAAACGATTATGATTTAAAGCAATCATCAATTTAGTACCAACACCATCAGTTGAAGATAACAAAATAGGATTTTTAATTTTTAAATGACTAAAATCAAATGCCCCAGCAAACATTCCAATATTATTTTTAAAAACCCCGCGAACTTGTTTTTTTGCTATCTTTTTAATTCGGTTAACAACTTCATAACCAGCTTCGATATCAACACCTGATTTTTTATAACTATTTGTTTTCATTATTTACCTCGTTTTCACAATCATGCAATTTACTTGGATATTTTCCTGAAAAACAAGCAGTACATAAATTACCATTTTTAGTTCAACGGTCTAAGCTTTTTTGCAAGCCATTTAGTGAAATAAATTCTAATGATGTTGCATATTTTAAATTTCTTAAATATTCATCTTTAGATTGAGCGTATAATGCCAATTCTGCTCGTCTTGAAGTATCAACACCATAAAAACATGGTCATTTTATTTCTGGACTTGCAATCCGTATATGGATTTCCTTAGCACCCGCATCATGTATTAATTTAACAATTGATTTCATTGTTGTTCCGCGGACAATTGAATCATCTACTAAAATTACACGTTTATTTTCCAAAACATGTTTATTAGGATTTAGTTTCATCATTACGATGCGTTCACGTTCCTCTTGAGAAGGAGCGATAAAACTTCTTCCGATATATTTATTTTTAACCAAACCAATGTCATAAGGTATTTTAGAATATTGACTATACCCTAAAGCAGCAGATAGAGAGGAATCTGGTACTCCAATTACAATGTCAGCATTAAGGGGGTGTTCTTTAGCTAATTCTCGTCCTGTTTGCACTCTTTTTTCATGAACATTCTTTCCTTCTAAAATTGTATCTGGTCGGGCAAAGTATATATATTCCATTGCACACATATTATTTTTGCATTGCTTAGGTGGAGTATAATATTTGCTACTAATATTGCCGTCATTTGATATTTCTATAATTTCACCTGGTTCAACATCTCTAATGAAATTAGCGCCAACTGCATCCAATGCAACAGTTTCTGAGGCTAAAATATAACCGTCTTTTAATTTTCCTAAAACTAAAGGTCTTAATCCTCATTTGTCTCGACAACCATAAATTTTATTATTTTCAATAACAATAAAACTAAATGCTCCGACTAGTTCTTTTAAGGATTCGTCAATTTTGTCAATTGTTGTTAATTTTTTTGATGTATTTATTAAGTGTCCTAATAATTCTGAATCAGAAAAAGAAAAGAAAATACTTCCGCGTTTTTCTAATTTTTTTTTCAAAGTTGATGCATTAACGATATTACCATTGTGGCACGTAACATATTGTGTATGGTGTAAAGTGAAAACAAATGGTTGAATGTTAATTGTACTTTTCCCACCAAAAGTCGAATATCTAACATGTCCAAGCCCGATATTACCTTTTAGCGATTCCATATCTTCTTTTGAAAAAGAATTAACGATTGAACCTTTTCTCTTAACGATGTTTACCATATTATTATCGATAGTTACCATTCCTGATGCCTCTTGCCCACGATGTTGTAAAGCATGTAAACCTAAATATAAATAATAATTAGCATTGGGTACATTAATAACACCAATAACACCACATTCTTCATTTAGTCCATGAAAACTAGAATCTTTAAATGACATTTTTTAACCTTTCCAAAAATTCTTGGTAACCTTTTACCAAGTCACCTTTTTCTTCGCGATATAAATCTTTATCTAAAGATTCTAAACTTTTCTTATCCACAAGTCTCATACAATCGGGTGTAATTTCGTCAGCCAAAATAATTTGATTTTTATATCATCCTAACTCTATTTTAAAATCTACTAACATAATATCCATTTTGCTAAATAGATTTTTCAAAGCAATATTAACACTCAGCGCTATCTTTTGAATTTGTTTTAAATTTTTTTCAGTAACAATACCTAAACCAATTATTTGTGATTCAGAAATCAATGGATCACCCAATTCATCATTCTTTAAACTAAACTCTACAATTGGTTTCTTAAAAAGAAAATCTTTTTTTACACCTAATCTTTTTACTATACTTCCGCGAGCTTGATTACGAACAATAATTTCAAGAGGAATAATATCAACTTTTTTACAAAGTTGTTCAATTTCACTTAAATTCTTGATAAAGTGCGTTCTTATTCCTTTGTTTGCCAAATACTGAAACAAAATTGTTGTTATTTCGCAATTCAAAATACCTTTTAAATTAAATTGATTTTTTTTCAGGGAATTAAATGCCGTAACGTTATTAGTGTGCTCAATAACAACATTATTTTCGTCGTATTTGTAAACTTTTTTAGCTTTTCCTGTGTAAATTAGCTCCATTAGTGTTTACCTCTTTTTGTAGATTTTTTGTAACCTACTATATATTTAACACCATTTTTAAATACATTAGTAGGTGTGTTAATAGATAGATTTTGAAATAAATCGGAAGCAATTCTTTCTGGATGGCCCATTCTGCCTAAAATTAATCCATCAGAGGAAACAATTCCTTCGATTGCCCCAATTGAACCAGAATAATTATAAGTTTCTCCAGGAAATTTCTCTCCTTCGTCTCAGTAAATTGAAAAAATTTGCCCTGAATGTAGGTACTTTGTTAATTGTTCTTTACTTAACACAAATCTTCCTTCTCCATTAGAAATGGGAACGTCGTTAATAGTATGAAGATTTTCATAACGTAATCAGGGAGAAGCGTTGGAAATGACTCTCGTTGTAACAATCGATGAGGCGTGGCGGCCTATAGTATTGTAAGTTAATGTTGGACTATCACTTTTTTTCATAAAATTTCCTTGAGGTAATAACCCCGCTTCGACTAAGGCTTGAAAACCATTACAAATACCTATAATTAGTTTTTTAGCTTTTAAATGCTCATGAATAACTTTTGCAATTTTTGGAAGACGTAAAATATTAGCAATAAATTTTCCACTACCATCTGGTTCATCTGCTGCACTAAATCCACCTGGAATAGCAAAAATGTCGCATTTTGCAATTTTTTTTGCTAACTCATCAATTGATTTTTCAATGCTTTTTCGATTAAGATTGGTAAAAATAAATAATTCAGTTTTAGCTCCTTCATTTTCAAAGGCTTTTTGTAAATCATATTCGCAATTTGTTCCCGGAAAAATTGGAATAAGAACATGACATTTCTTTTTATTAAGAGGGTCAACATCTTTGATATTATAGTACATTGGTTTTTTAACTTGTTCAATTTGATTTGGTCATGCTGAATAAATTTTTAAATATTCTTTTATTTGTGGAAGTTCTGGAGCATTTTTCATATCTAAAACAAGTTTGTTATCAATTATCACAATTGACGAGTGAATTGTATTTCCGATATGTCTTAAAAGCGGGTGGTCAACCTCTACTGAACTTTCAATAATAAATGAACCTGGTTGAACTTGATTTAAATCTTCTGAAAATAAATTTAGACCCAGCATATTCCCGATTGCTGCACTCATTAATGTTTCGTAAATTCTACGATTTGAATTAACTATAATTGAGTTAACATTTTCATCTTTTAAAAGAACTCCGATTAATTCATAAATTTCCTTTAATTTGTCATAGTCTGGAATTTTTAAATTATCTAATGGTAATTTAATAAAATAAATAAAACTATCGCTTTGTACAAAATGCGATGGTTTCACTTTCACTAATTCTTCGACAGTGAAACCAAAACTAATAATCGTTGGTACTACGTCAATTTTCTCAAAAGAACCTGACATCGAATCTTTCCCACCAATTGATGCCAAATTCAGAGCTTTCATTGATTTATATGCTCCAAGTAGTGCTAAAAATGGCTGAGCTCATTTTTCTGGTGATGTTAATCGGCAAAAATATTCCTGAAAACTGAATCTAATTTTTTGATATTTACCACCTCTTGCAACGATTTTGGAAACTGATTCAATAACTGAAAAAATTCCTGCGTGATATGATGAGTGATTAGCAATTGCTGGGGAAAAACCTACCCCAACAATTGCTTTAAAATTATGCTCTTCATTATCCAAAGGAATTTTGGCAACTAATGTATTTGTTTTTGACAGTAAATGTTTCCCAGCATATGGACTCATAACTGTTGTTCGCCCAATTGAACTATCGAAATATTCAATCATTCCTTTTTGAACACAAAGATTTAAATCTTTATTCATCTCACTACCATCTCAAACATCTGCGCAGTCGACTATATTTGGCACGCCCAAACCACAAATTTTAACTTGTGTTGTTTTTTTTGCTCCGTTAGTTTTTAAAAAACTACGATCAATATTCACAATGATGTCATTTTTATATTTTGCTACTAGTTTTTCATCAGCGGTAACTTTACCAACAACATATGCTTCCAAATTTTCTTTGTTACAAATATTAATAAATTTCTTAACATTTTCTGGATCAACTACAACAGCCATTCTCTCTTGCGACTCGCTAAAAAGTATTTGATAAGGATTAATTCCTTTATATTTGATTAAAAATTTATCTAGGTAAATTTCAACACCATCGCTAATTTCGCCAATGGCAACACTAGCCCCACCAGCGCCAAAATCATTACATTTTTTGATTAATTGCGAAAATTTATAATTTTTACGAAATAATCTTTGCATATTTCGTTGAATAATTGCATTACCTTTTTGGACTTCACTTGCAATGTTTTTTGATAAATCTTTTTTATGACTCTTACTACTTCCACTAGCTCCACCAATGCCATCTATACCAGTTCTTCCTCCAAATAATATAATTACATCGCCAGGTTGTGGTTCTTTTTTATTTAAATTATTTTCTGGTGCTACCCCTAAAACTGCTCCACACTCTAGATGTTTAGCGACATAACTTGGATCATAAAATTCTTCAACAAGTAAACACGGCATTCCGATTTGATTTCCATATGAACTAAAACCGCGTGTTGCTTGTTTTGAAATTTTTCGTTGTGGTAATTTTCCTTCTAAAGTATTTTCCACTTTTTCTAAAATATTCCCGCAACCAGAAATTCTTATGCCGGCAAATGCATATGCACGATTTGCCAAAATATCACGAATTGCTCCTCCTAAACAAGTTGACGCTCCACCGAATGGTTCAATTTCAGTTGGATGATTATGAGTTTCGTTTTTAAAATTAAAATAGTAATTTTTTTTGTTTGCCTCGAATTTTATCGAACACGCATTAATTTCATCTGATTCTTCTAAATCATTTAAATTTCCACGATATTTCTCTAAGCGAGCATTAATAGTAGCCATTTCCATTAAAGTTAATGGTTTTTTGTCCAATTTTAGCATTTTTCTTGTAGCATTATAGTCAGTAATTGTATTTTTTATTTCTTCATCGATAACGTCATAACAAATTAATTCAACATCCGTAATCTCAGTTGAAAAGGTAGTATGACGGCAATGATCACTTCAATATATATCAAATAAAGTTAATTCACTAAAATTAGGATTTCGATCAATTGATTTAAAATATTTTTGAATCTCTACTAAATCATCTTTATCAAGCGATAATCCCAACTCTATAACAAGTTCATTAAGTTCATTAATTGATAGCAAGTTAAAATTGCTAACTTCTTTGTTTTCAAAAGGTGTAATTGTAAATTCTGGTTTTTCAAATATAAATAATTCTTTTAATCTAGATTCAATAGGGTTAATAATATAATTGGAAATCTTATTAAATTCATTGTCACTCAATTTCTCGTTAAAAACCAATAAAGTTCCTGTGAAAATTTCAATATCCTTGTTTGGAAAATTTAATTTACAAATTTTTTCAGCGTTATCTTTTCGGATATCAAATTGTAAAGGAAGTGGCTCATAAGATAGAAATTTTTGATCTTTTAAATCAATATCTGTAATGAAGGAATCTGTGTTTACCTTTGCAAGTATATTTTCCATAATAAAATTTTCTTCATCTTTAGTAGCGTTAAAAATATCGTATACATTATAATATTCGATTGATTCGAGAGTTTCAATATTTAAGTCATTTTGGAATTCAGAGAAAAGCGACTTTTCTTCCATATTAAAACCATTTTTTCGTTTTACAAAATATCTCATATTACCCCTCTTTATCTAAAATTGATTTAATTTTATCAATTATTTCAACTTCGCTTTCAAGAATATTAATGTGTGCCATTTTGCGATTATATTTCGTTTCTTCTTTGAAATAATCAACAAAATCTAAATTTCTATTTAGTGGATAATTTTCCATTAGTTGCTTAATTTTTACATAATGTTGACCAAGCACATTGAACATAACAGCCTTGTGTTCAAAGACCTGTTTAGGTAGAGATTTATTTAATAAGATGTATGAAATAAAATCGAATTGAGAATATCGCATTGATAGCATTGTGTGATGACCAGAGTTATGCACTCTTGGAGCCAATTCATTTGCGATTAAATTTCCTTTTTTATCCAAGAAAAATTCAATCGATAGTATGCCAGAATTAGGTAATTTGTTGGTAATTTTCTTAAAATAATTTTTCAATTTATTATTAACTACTTCATCTAAAAATGGTTTTGAGGAATATAGAATTCCATTTTTATGAGTATTTTCATTTATAGCACAAATTTGTATCTTTTGGTTGTAATAAACACCTATTACCGATATTTCCTTAACATAATCAACAAATTCTTCTAAAATACATTCTGATGTTTCAACTAATTTAATAGCTTTTTCAATAGCATTAATGTCATCTTTATTTTTTATTACAACTTGCCCTTTTCCGTCGTAGCCAAGTTGCGTTGTTTTCAAAATACACGGATAAGATGTCATATTTAAATAAATTTTCAAATTAGTTGAATTGTTTATAATGTGAAATCCGGCTGTTTTAATGTTCAAATTGCGGAATAAATTTTTTTCAAGAATACGGTTTTGCGAAATCATAAGTGGTGTTGTTGTTTGAAGACACTTTGGGTTTTTCTGATTAATTATCTCTAACGAATTAATTGGAATATTTTCGAATTCATAACTTACTATATCTGATTTAGAAAAAAGTTCAGATAGTTTTTTTTCATCACCGTATTGTCCAACAATTATTTCATCAGCATAAAAAGAAGCACTACATTTTTTATTAGGGTCTAAAATTATAACGTGCGTCTTATTATCTAAATATTTTAACGATAATGTCATTAGCATTGCTAATTGCCCGCCACCAATAATTCCAACTCTCTTCACTAAATTACCTCTTATTTTTTAATTCTTTATTGCTATTAAAAACATTTTCTTTCATGTTCTCTTTATAACTTTTAAGTTTATTTAAAAGAGTATTATCAAATAAACTTAAAATTTTGCATGCAAATAAAGCGGCATTGGCGGAATTATTCACACCCATTGTTGCAACCGGAGTTCCTTTTGGCATTTGAACTATTGACATAACAGCATCAACGCCTTGAAATTTATCACTAAATATTGGAACACCTATAACCGGTAATATAGTTAGTGATGCTACCATTCCTGGCAAATGAGCACTTCCGCCTGCTCCAGCAATAATAATATCATAGTGATTATGTGCATTTTTCGCGAAATCATACATTCATTCTGGTGTACGGTGAGCCGACACAACTTCTACATCATAATTAACACCCATTTGATCAAAAATTTTTGTGGCATCTTCCATTCCGAAAAAATCGTTTTTTGAACCCATAATGATTGCTATTTTATTTTTTAACATATTAAGCAATTCCTAATCTTTTATAAACAACAGGGATGTTGTCTAAAAATGCGGATAAAGAAAAACAGGTTGATAATTCTGCTTGTGATAGTGGGATATTATTATCTAGCAATAATTGTTTAAAATCTAATTTATTTTTATAAGCTTTCATAGCAATTGGTTGGATGAAGTCGTATGCTTGTTCTCTTGATCAACCCTTGTCAATTAGTTTTAACATAATTTTTTGGGAAAAAATCACTGAACTTGACATAAAAATATTTTCAAGCATTCTAGACTCGTTAACAACTAAGTTAGATAAAATGCTCTTAGTTCTTCTAATAGCGTAATGTAATACTGTTGTAGCATCAGGAATGATAACGCGCTCATTTGATGAATGGGAAATATCTCTCTCGTGTCATAGTGCAACGTTTTCAAATATTGTTACCATGTAACCACGAATCAAACGAGCAATTCCACAAATATTTTCAGAACCAATTGGATTACGTTTGTGTGGCATAGCTGATGAACCCTTTTGTCCTTCACTAAATCCTTCCTCGCATTCCCCAACTTCTGTTCTTTGGAGATGACGAATTTCAGTACATATAGTTTCTAAAGTAGATGCTATTAATGCTAATGAAGCTAAATATTGTGCATGACGATCTCTTGCTAAAACTTGAGATGAAATTTTCGAAGAACTTAAATGTAATTCTTCACAAACAAATTCCTGAATTTTTGGATCGATGTTAGCGTAATTACCTACTGCACCCGACACCATTCCTGTTTCAATAATTGAGCGAGAAGTTAAAAATGATTTAAATGCGCGCATCAACATATCGTATCAACCTGCAAATTTATAACCAAAACTAGTTATTTCAGCATGCATTCCATGTGTTCTACCTATACATGGTGTCAATTGATATTTAATTGCCATTTTTTTGATGACTTCTAATAATTCTCATAATTCCTTATGTATAAATTCATTTGCTTGCTTGATTAGACAAGAATTAGCTGTATCGACAAGATCAGATGAAGTCATTCCATAATGAATTCACTTTTTTTCCGGTCCTAAAGATTCACTTACACTTCGCGTGAAGGCAATAACATCGTGCTTTACAACCTCTTCTAATTCAGCCATTAGTTTTAAATCAAATTTTGCTTTTTTACAAATTAAGTCGTAATCGTGTTGTGGAATTTCTCCCTTTTCCACAAATGCTTTAACAACTAAAATTTCAATTTTTAATCATCAACTAAATTTATTTTCTTCACTTCAAACTTGTTCCATTTCAGGCGTAGAATAGCGCTTAATCATATATTATCACTCCTTATTTACAAGAATAGTTTGTTCCCTACTTGGTCCACATGAAACTAAAGCTAATTCACAATTTAATTGTTCTGCAATGTATTCTAAATATGTTCTACAATTTTTTGGTAAATCTTTATATTTACGAACAGTTGTTAATTCATCATCTCATCCTGCAAAAGTCTTATAAACTGGTTGACATTTTTCTAAAATTTTTAAGTCTGCTGGGAAGTCGTTAATAACGACACCATCAAGTGTGTAGTGTGTACAAATCTTAATATTTTTAATACCACTTAGTACATCTATTAGTGCAACTGATAATAAATTAACACCACTAACTCTTTGAGAATGTCTTAAAACAACTAAATCTAGTCATCCTATTCTTCTTGGTCGTTTTGTCACTGTTCCATACTCGTGACCTTTTTCACGAATAGTATCTCCTATTTCTGAAATTTCTTCAGTTAAAAATGAACCTTCACCCACTCTTGTGGCATAAGCTTTAATAACACCTAAAGTGTTATTGATGTTATGATAATCAATTCCGTTACCCAACGCGATTGAAGCAGCGGTTGGTGATGATGATGTAACGTATGGATATGTTCCGTGGTCAATACACAGCATAACTCCTTGAGCACCTTCAAACAACGCATTTTTTTCTTGCTTAAAATTTTTCTCCAAGTATGCTCCAGTGTTGTCAACATATTTTTGTATTTTCTTACCTTGCTCAAAATATTTATCAACAATTGGTTCAACTTCGAAGGTTTCTTTTCCAAATGCCTTTAAAATTTGGTTTTTTATTTTCAAAGCAAAAGTTATTTTCTTTTCTAACTTCACTTTGTCGAATAAATCGTGAACGCGAATTCCAATACGACTGATTTTATCTTCATAACATGGTCCAATACCACGTTTAGTCGTTCCTACTTTTTCGGCACCCTTTATTTCTTCATATAATTCATCCATTGCAATGTGATATGGCATTACTAAATGAGCTCGATCTGATATTTTTAGTTTTGTTCCATTGTTTAAATTTTCTAAAATCTCGATTTCATAGGCTAGAGTGTCTAAATTAACAACAACACCATTACCTAGGATAACTGTTTTATTGCTGTGTAGAATTCCAGAAGGTAATAAACGTAGTTTATATTTAACATTGTTTACAACAATTGTGTGACCAGCATTGTCACCACCTTGAGAACGGACAATATTATCAAAACTATCAGTTAAATAATCGATAATTTTACCCTTACCTTCATCTCCTCATAACATTCCAACGACACATAAATTTTGCTTTTTCATATACTACATTATCCTATCATTAAACGTTCTTCTGCGAAACTATATTGTGAAGTTGGTTTTAAAGATTTTCTACCAACTAAAATAGTTCCAGAAATTGTTAACTGTCCAATAAACATTAAAAAGATTAATCCTATACGTGAAAATACCGATAACCCGTCTTCGGATGACAATCCAGACGATAAACCGGTCGTTCCAAATGCACTACATGCTTCAAAAAACGAATCTAGAAAAGTGTAATGATATCCATTAGGAACAGTAGTCTGTCGTTGTGTTTCGACTGCTGTTATATCTGACGTCAAAAATAACGAAACAAAAAGAATTAAAACTAGCGATAAACTTGTCACGGCAATTGATTTAATTACTGAGGAATTTGAAATTGTTCGCTGATAAATTGTAATTTTTGATGATTGTCTTCAATATGAAGAAATTGTTAATAACATAATTGCAAAGGTTGTTAGACGGATTCCTCCACCTGTTGAACATGGCGAAGCTCCTATTCACATATTTAAAGCTAAAATAATTTTTGTTCCTGGCATGAAACGTTGAGGGGAAATGTTTTGAAAACCGGCATTTCTTGCACTAATTAATGAAAAAAATACAAAGAAAAATTTATCTGTTGTAGAAAAATTAGGATCGTGGAAAATATCTCGAACTTGAACTCCTTGATTTGGAATATCTCCTCCACGAAATGCTGGGTTATTCATTCAATCACTATCAACTGTAAAAGTATAATTATTTGGCGCTGTCACTTCTATTATAAAAATAGCAGCTAAACTAAAAACTAGTAATCCTAAGTAAAATGATGTAGTTACCTTTGTAAATAAAGAAAAGATATGAATTTCTCCTCTTTTTCTAGCATGATATTTTTCATATAAATCCAAATAAACTGGAAATCCTATTCCACCAATAAAGATTAAAATAATAAAACAAATAATTAAAAAATAATCTCTATAAAAGGGTTCTAGCGAATAATTACCAAAAACATCCAATCCAGCATTATTAATAGCACTTGTTGATGAAAATATACCAACTCATAATGCATATCAAAAATTATTATGCAATTCTTGGCCACTTGTCATAGATGGTCCCTTTAAATATTCCATTACATATGAATCAAAATGAAAATGAAGTGCTAACGCTATTCCAAATAAAAAGTTAATTCCCAACAAAATAAAAATACTAATAGCAATTAGTTTAACTGATCCACCATTTTTATTTAATCCTTTTTCCTCTGCAATAAAATCAATATCTCCTATTGATAATTTTTTGCGAATAATGAAAAAAATCATAACTTTTATAGCCATAAATCCTAATCCACCAAATATGACTAAAAATCATAATATAAATTCTCCGAAACCATTGAAAGTAACAAACACAGAACTTGTTGAAGTCAACCCTGTGTCTGTAATAGCTGAACAGGAAAAAAACATGGCCTTGATAAATGTAAGACCTGAAAAACCAGATTTTCAAGTAATAGGTGTTGAAAATAAAATAGTTGAAACTAATATTAAAAATATATAAACCAAAAATATTCGTTTGATCGGATTTAAAACAAGTAGATTTTTAATTTTTTCAAAGATGTTTCTCCCATGCAAACTGGTTTTATCGATCTTTTGAATGGATATCTTTTTATTCATACATTAAGCAACTCTATAATCTATTTAATTTTATAATATTATGTAGATGTTAAATTAATATTGTTATTAATTTTTGTAAAATTGGGAGTTTAATCATGACTAATGATTATTGTGTTATTGGATTAGGAAAATTTGGTCGCGGAGTTCTAGAAACATTACTACTTTTAAAAAGAAATGTAATCGCAATTGATTTAGATAAAAATAAAATAAACGAAATTGCTAAAAAAACTAGATTCGCTATTGCTTTAGATGCAACTAATTATGATGCGTTAAATGAAACAGGTGTTGATACTGTTCATACAGTGATTGTCGCTGTTAATGATATCGAATCAAGTATTTTAACATGCGTTAATTTAAAAGAATTAGGTATTAAAAATATTATTGCTAAAGCGATTTCAGATAATCATGAGAAAATATTAAGATCAGTTGGTGTAACGCAAGTTGTTCGACCAGAAATTGAAATTGCAAGACAATTAGCTAAACGTTTTGTTTATGGAATTGATAATAAACTAGATGAATTTGAATCGGAATTTACATTAATTAAATTAAATTTATTAAACTCTCGTTTAGAAGGTAAAAAAATTAAAGATCTAAATATTCGTGATCAATATAATGCAAATATTGTTTACATCAAACATAAAAATAAAATAATGTTCCCAAACCCAGATTCAGTTTTAGAACTTGGTGATGGAATTACATGCGTAGTTAATAATGAAAACGCAAGAGACTTAAAAAACTATATCGAATCTCTTAAAAAATAATTATTTATTTTCTTTTTTAACAAGTTCATTTAATTTATCTTGCAATCTTTGCTTTAAAGATGCGGGATTTATTTTTTCAATGTGTTCTTTATTATTTTTCATTATTTGTCCAAATATCCCATTTATAACTCTATCTGGGCGATTTTTATATTCAGGTAATACTTCGCTTAAATTCATTCTAGAAATGGAGTTATTAATTATTGATTCCTCAAAATTAATAATATTTAATGATTCATTAATAAGAGCATTTTTATCATCTAATATTTCTGGATGACTAGAATTTTCTTTATGATAAGAAGGAGGAAGACCTAACATATTATTTAATTCATCAAATCGATCTTCATTAATCAAACTTATAATTAGTGTAAATCGTTTGTCTATTTCATTTTTTAACAAATCTATATTAGCAAATTTACCATTCTTTTTATCCTCAAACAAATAATCAATATAATCTATATCTCAAATGATATATCTCATGTAATCCTCAAAACGATTAATAATTTTATTTGTATCTAACTCTTTGGTTTCTATTAGTTTTGAACGATAACCTGATAGCCCATTAACAAGGTGTTGATTTAATTTTTGATTAATAAAATTTGTAAAAAATAAATAACGATCGTCAATTTCTTTTTTACAATCGTCAATTTCTTTTTGATTGCTTATTTTATTTTGACAAGATTCCTGAGATATTTCTTTTAATTTAGGTAAAAAAATTATATTGTTGTGGTTTAAAAGAAACTCAAGAGTTTCAATAAAGATTCGAAAATTAGATAATTCTATCATTTCATCAATCTTTTTTCTATCAAAATATTCAAAAACTAAATTAGTTAAAGAAACCAAATGTTTTCTTAATTCGATTTGATTCAATTTATACAAGCCAAACATCGGATCTCTTAAATATTTATAATCTATTTCTGTTTCTTTAAACCTCATAAATTTATTTTTTTGAGTAGATTCGTCAAATCTCTTAGTTTGTTGTCTAATTTTTTTATTACTTTCTAATAAATCAGTCAATTCTTTCACTTCATTATCGATTGCTTTTTTAATATTTGCTAAAGAATTTAAATTTTTAATTTCAATTCTAGTACCCATTTTATCGGAATTTTTTTCACTCACTGAAACGTTTAGGTCGCAACGAAACTGCCCTAACTCAAAACGAGCAAATGATATGTTAGCAAAAATTAGTTTTCTTCTCAATTCCTTAATGTACTCAACAGCTTCATAACTATTGCTAATATCGGGTGAAGAAACTATTTCTAATAATGGATTACCGGCTCTATTATAATCTATCTTCGTATTTTGACCATGATGAATCATACTAGCCGTATCCTCTTCAAGAATTATTTTTGAAATACTAATTCTTTTTTTTATTCCGTTTTCTAATGTAATTTCAAGATTACCGTTTACACCAATGGGATTATAAAATTGCGTGATTTGATAACCTTTTGGCAAATCAGGGTAGAAATAATGTTTTCGATCAAATCTTAATGCGTCTGCTATTTCTGCATTTAAAATTAAGCAAACCATTAATGCTTTTTTAACCGCTTCTTCATTAGGAATAGGCATATACCCTGGATATCCTAAATCTAAGGGGCTAATGGTAGTATTAGGTTTTTTGGGGATAAATTTATTTAATTCTTTGTGAACCAATATTGCCGATAAATTGATAGATGGAGAAAATAATTTTAATAATGTATTTAAAGTACAATGGATCTCAATCCCAATGTTTATTTTGTATTTATTATTCATAATTAATTATTTACCACCATATTTTTATATCCGTTCGAATTCTTTTCATCACATAAACAATCTTCCAAGATTTTTGCAAAAGCTAAACACTTGTGCTCTGAGTATTGGTCTGAATTAATTGAGCAACCTATTGGCATTCCTTCGATAAATCCAATTGGAATGGAAATTGAAGGAGATCCATAAAAATTAGCGAGTAGAAATTGATTATCTCTATGAGAATAAAGTGTATTTATATCATATTTAGCATTTTTAACATCTTCAATCAATTTAGCTGGATTTGTTGAAGGAAGAAAAATAATTTCATACTTTTTAAACAATTCTGACATCTTTCTACATATTAGATTTCGAAATTTCTTAGCATTATCGAAGTATTTACTTTTATTTTCTTCTAATAAAAAATATGCTCCTAAAATTTGTCTTCGAATAATTGATTTCGTAAATTGTGAACGGGTGTTTGTAAGAATTTCTTCTCAATTTTTTCCATTTATTCTTTCACCTAGCGAGATTCCTTGTAGATATGCTTGGCATGAAGTAGCTTCAGCATAAGAAAGAATGTTATATGCCGGCAAAAGAGCATTTAACAAGTCATCACCAAATGGTAGAAAATCAAATTCAAAACCTTTTGTTTTTAATTTTTCAATACATGAATCAAAAATTAATTTGTGCTCCGAAAATTTCTCTAAAGTATCGTACACCTCTTTTAAAATTAAAATTTTTTTAGGTTTGTAAATTTTTTTATATTTTAAATTATGTTTATTTAACAAGTCTTCGTGATTATTTGTAACTAGATTTTTACCAAGTCAATATTCTTCTGAATAATCCAATAAATATTTTTCTTCATCAAAAGAAGTAAAATCTTTTTCGTCATAACCTTTTATGGCATTATAAACGATTGCTGTATCTTCAACCGATCTACTTAAAATTCCAACAGTATCTAAGGATGGAGTATATGGAATAACTCCAAATCGCGAAACTCTATTTCAAGAAGGTTTAAAACCAACAATTCCACAAAGTGAAGCAGGCATTCTAACAGAGTCTCCGGTATCAGTTCCCAAACTAAATTGGCATATGCCAAGCGCCACTGCGGCTGCAGAACCACTAGATGAACCCCCGGATATTCTTTTTTTGTCTCACGGATTTCTAACTTCACCAAAAGGAGATGATAAACCAGTTCCACACATTCCTAATTCATCTAAATTGTTTTTAGCAAATAGAATTCCACCTTGATCTAATAATTTATCTAAACATGTCGCATTGTGCAATGGTTGATATTTAGCTAAAATTTTACAACCAGCTGTAGTATATAAATCGGCAGAATTTATATTATCCTTTGCAGTAAATACTATATTTCAAAGTTTACTTTTCTTAGGAGTGGAAGATTTCATTTTCTCTTTAATTTTCTCTTTATCATTAAAAGAAATAAATAAATTTTCATGCTCATACTTCTCAAAATTTGATCACATTTTATCAAATGCTTTATCATGAGAACGATCTTCTGATATTTTTTTAATTGAATCCATTGTTTTATTTTTTTCATTCATAATTATTCAATCACCTTAGGTATAATTATGTATTCTTCATCATTTCAATGTTCTGGATTATTTTTTTTATAATTTGCAACTTCTGTAAATCTTTCGTAAATATTATATCCTCCTTTTCCTAATTCATACGAGCATTCGTATGAAGAGAGTGTTTTAAATTCAGCATTAGAAAGATCTACTTTATCCATTATTTGTTTTTGATGTTCAATAAAATCGTATTCCTCGACTAATTCTTTTAATTGTTCATCATCTAATGGTAAATAAAGGGATTTTGCTAATTGTTTTAGTTTTTCTTCAAATTCTTTATTCTTTTTTTCCATAAGACGCCCTACATTCATAACTTATTTTATTTTAAAAAATAATTGATGTAAATTATTCTTTTAGAATATCTACTAATTCTTTTTTGCCTAAAATTGATATATTTAATTTTTTTGCTTTTTCTAATTTACTTCCTGGATCGGTTCCGCAAAGCAAATAATCTGTTTTAGAAGTAATAGAATTCGAAACTACAGCGCCATATTTATTTTCTAAAATTTTAATAATTTTGTCTCTAGAAACATTAAAAGTTCCTGTTATCACAATTTTTTTATTAAAATATTGTGTTTTTTCAAAAATAGAAGTTGATTCTTTCGTTGAAAGACTTAATCCGCATTTTTTTAAATTATTAATTAATTCTAAATTCTTTGGATTTTTAAAAAATAAAAAACAGAATATGCAATTTTTTCGCCAACAATATTTAAAGAATTCATGTCATCTATTGTTGCATTGATTAAATCATCAATATTTTTATATTCTTTTGCTAAAATTTTAGCAATTTTTTGCCCAACATGTCGAATGCCTAATCCTGTTAAAACTAGAACTAGATCGTTTTTTTTGGAATTCTCTATTGAATTAACTAGATTTTTTATCAGTAATGAATTTTCTAAATCAACTTCCGTGCCATCAATATTTTTAGAAAATTTTTTAATTGCTTTCAGCAAAGCTAATTGCATTTCTTTATTTTTTGCTAATTTATAAATATCTTCAATTGTTTCTATTATTTTATCCTGAATAGCATATTCAATAATTTTTTCGCCCATTCCTTGAATATCCATGGCATTTCTTGAACAAAAATGAATTAGTGAAGCCTTTATTCTAGCTGAACAATTCAAATTTGGACAGTATTGATCAACATCATCATCATATCTAATCAATTCACTGCCACAAATTGGGCATATAGTTATTTCAGAAAATTTTTTACTATTTTTTTGGCGCTTATTAAAATTAACACGTAACACTTTCGGAATTATGCCTCCAGCTTTTTTTAAAAAAACAAAATCTCCTTCGCGAATATCTAATTTTTCAACGTAGTCATAATTATGTAAAGTTGAAAAAGTTACTCGTGAACCTTCCAAAATTACACTATCTAATTTAGCATTATATGTCACTTTGCCGGTTCTGCCAATTGTTACATATATTTGTTTTAACTCCGTCTCAACCTCTTGTGCTGGAAATTTATAAGCTATTGCCCAACGTGGAAATTTGTCCGTATTCCCAAGAAAATTTTGAATTTTAAATTCATTTATTTTTATTACTATCCCATCTGCTTCAAACAACATTTCTGTAATTTCTTGATTTTTTTCTGTTAGAAATTTTTTAATATCCGTCATTGTATGTAGATGTTGATAACTTGGTTCAACATTAAAATGATTAATCTTTAGAAATTGTAAAATATCTAATTGAGAATTAAATGATAAATCGTATTTTGGTTCAATATTGTAACCAAAAAAAATTAGTTTATTAATCATAATTTTTCTTAATTCGTTAAATCTATTTTGATTTAAATTATTAGAAATTTTATTTTTATTAATATCGCGAACTAATCCAGATGTTGTGTTACGAGGATTAGCAGGGATCAACCTTTCTTTTAGATTATTTGCTAATAACTCCTTATTTAATTCAACAATTTGATTTTTATAGTTAGCAAAATTTTCTTTCGACAAGATGATTTCACCACGAATTTCGACATGTTTATCCTTTATTGAAATTGTTTGGGGGATAGTTGGGTTAGATATTAAATTCTCAGTTACATCTTCACCGTATTCTCCGTCACCTCTTGTTAAAATTTTGACAAGTTTTCCGTTTTCATAATGAATACTCAAACTTAGTCCATCTATCTTATACTCGCAAACGTAACTAAATTGTTCATTTTGATTATCAAGTTTGCGAATAATACGTTTTTCAAATTCTAATAAATCTGCAAAACTAAAAGCATTATCTAAGCTAAACATTCTTTCTAAATGCTTGATTTTTCGATGAGTTCCAAAATAACCTTTACCCACTTGTTGAGTTGGTGAATTCGGTAAAATAAACTCTGGATATTTTTTTTCTAGTACTTTCAGTTCTTCTAATTTGGCATCAAATTGTTGATCAGAAATGCTAGATTGATTTAATGAGTAGTACTCATGATTGTATTTATTTATTTCGTTAACTAATTTTTCTATTCGTTCTTTAATATTGTTCATTCAATTTCTCTTTGATTAATCTTAAATTGTTATTGAAGCAAAAGTTATTTCAAAATGCTGGTACTCTTGCAACATAAATATTTTTACTTAATTCTAATTTATCAACCAAAGTATCTGGGAAGTAAATGCGATAAGCGTGAAGGAAAATACCTGTTGGACCCTCTGCGTGACCATATCTCATATCTCCAACGACTGGAAATCCAATTGATGCTAATCCAGCACGGATTTGGTGTTTTTTTCCGGTATGAATATGAACACGTAGCAATGAAAAATTATTTTCACAAGCAACTGGTGTTATAGTTTGTGAAAAAGCTTGAGTGTTTTCGCTATGATCAGTCACGACCATTTTCTCGCCAATATTTTTTAAATAACCATCTTGACGAATTTCCTGTTTTAATTCATTTTCAACAATAACTAAGTATTCTTTTTCTAAAGTTTTTATTTCCCTGTTTAATAAAACTGCTGCATCGTGACTTTTAGCATAAACGATGCAACCCGTTGTGTCGCGATCTAGGCGATGAACGTGAGTTGGTTTAAAAGTTGATTTTTCAATTTGATTTTTAAGCATTCATTGTACCTGATTATCAAGAGAATCTTCAAATCCGTGAACACTCATACGATTTTGCTTATTAATAATCATAATATTGTCATTTTCATAAATCACATCAACATTTTTTAAAGTAGTTGGTTTAACTAATCGCTCCGTATAATAGTTATGAGATTTCAATTCGTCGATTATTTCTAGTTGGTCATTTTCTTGAAGAAAATATTTTTGATCATTAATTTTTTTTCCATTAATAGTAATTTTCCCTTTACGTATTAATTTGTAAATTAAAGATAAACTAATTGTTTTTATCTTTTTTCTTAAAAATTTGTCTAAACGCTGGTTAGCATCATTCTTTGTTATTATCAATTTCATATTTATGTTGTGTAAGTATTCACTAATACCATTATATTTCATATCGAGTGGATAGGTATAGAATATAATGTATTTCTATTCCCAAGCATATAAGCGCCAATTAATGGAATAGCTGTTCCCATATAATCAATGATATATTTAAAATCACTTGAACCAACATGCATATTCGAAAAATATAGTAAGCTACACACTGCTCCAATTGTTCAATTTCAACTTTTCTTTTCATTTCCGAAAATAGCAAAAATTCCTTCACGAGTAGCTAATTCTTCCAAAACAGGAGCAACTAAAGTCGTCAACATAACCATCGGAATTGCTCCAGCTAACGAACCTTTTAATAATTTATCGATAGTATTCTGGTTAGTGTTACCTCCGTCATTAGAACTTAATTGAGTTATTCCGATTTTTCCAAACAAAATTGTAATTATGTATGCTGAAACAAAACCGCCACCCACAATCATTAGATAATAACCTATGTTTTTGGGATTTTTAAAACCAATAATAGTTTCTTTATATTGCTTACGAATATTATCGAATAAATAAAAACCAAGTATGGCTGCTCCAATTTCTCCCAACACTTGAACTCATATACTAATAATATTCGCATCATCATTACTAAAACCTAACATTCCGATTAGCAACATTATCATAAAAATAATTGGTCCCATAAATAATGAAAAAAAAGCAAAAAAAGTATAACCCGTCTTTAAAATAATATTCCCTTGCAAGATAACTAATGCAATAAAAGATAAAGAAGTTGTAATCATTGTCAAAACCATCGTAAATAAATCACGGTCATCAGGTGAAATATGTATTGCATATGAAAAAATAATGTTCACTAAAATTGGACAAAAAATTGTTAAAAAAATAAATATAATTCGACTAATTTTATGAAAACCATAATGATTTAATTTGCTTAATGTAATATTTAAATAATCATCGTTATTATGATTTAATTGTTCTATCATACTATTTCCAATCCTTTCTCTTTCAATTCATTTAATTTTTGTTTTGATAATTCGCTAGACAAACCAGCAATTAAATTTATGTTGGTGGTTACTTTATAACCAAAGTTTATTGCATCACTTATTGTTGAACTAACACAATAATCTGTAGCTACTCCAACTATTTCTAGTGTTTTAACTTTTTTACTTTGTAAATACTTGTTCAATCCTGTTTCATGAATTTTATCATTATCTAAAAAGGCACTAAATGAGTCTACATTTGGCAACAGGCCCTTATTAATAATTTTTGACCACGGTTTATCAATTAATAAAGGAACAATATCGGCCCCGATAGTATTTTGAACACAATGAATTGGTCACATAATGTGTCTAACACCATTTATTTCAATTTCCTGAAATAATTCATCCTTTGATCTAGCAAAACAAATGTGATTTATTGGGTGTCAATCACGTGTTGCAATAATTAGTTTTCCATTATTTAGGTACTCATCGATGCGGTTGGCAATTTTATTTATAATTGATTTTGCTTTCGGAACTCCTAGTGGACTTCCATCCATAAAATCATTTTGCATATCGACAACTATTAAGGCATCTTTTATCATATAAATCCTTAAAAAATGGAGCAGGTGAAGGGAATCGAACCCTCAACTACAGCATGGCAAGCTGTTGTTTTACCACTAAACTACACCTGCAAAAGAGACTTTGACGTGTGCGCAATGTCTCTATCATTATATTAAAATATTAAATTATTTCAAATAATGGTTCAGTACCTTCTGTTGAAATTTTTTTGTCAAACAAAAAGTTAATTTTTTTACCTTCTAAACCTTCATTCATTGCAATAATTGGCGTTTGAATAGAAGTTGCTTTTTTCTTTAAAAAATTTAAATCAATTTCAGCAATTTTGTCACCTTGCTGAACTTTTTGCCCTTCGGAGACTAAAATATTGAATCCTTCTCCATTTAATTTAACTGTGTCTATTCCAATGTGAATTAAAATTTGAACTTTCCCTGCTTGAATATTAATTGCGTGTTTTGTTTCAGCGACCATTGTTACCTCACCAGTAACTGGTGCTAAAATTTCCCCAGTCGATGGTGTGAAAATAATTCCATCTCCCACCATTTTTTCTTTAAACACTTCGTCAACACATTTCGTCACCAAATCAACTGTACCTTTACCTGGTGCAAAAACTTTAACCGTTGTTGGTGTTTTTTTAAAAAAACTAAATAACCCCATTTTATTAACTCCTTCTCCTAAATACTATCATAATAACTTTGATATTTAACCTTAATTATTGATGCTAAATTACCATAAATTATTTGAATTTCATTTTTTGAACGATTAACTCCAAAAGCACTTACTTTTGACGCTCAGTTACCTTGTTCGACTTTACTTGCATCAATAACTGTAATTCTTAATCTTGATGCACAATTTGATATTGCCTTAATGTTACTTTTTCCACCTAAGCATTTTGTTAAAACTTCAAATTTTGCTTTATCATCTTCTGCTGAACTAACTTTCTTTCCGGATTTAGTTGCTTGATATTCAGCTTTAGAAGCTAATTTTGCTCCTTCAGCTCTTCCTGGTGTTGGAATGTTTTTCTTTGTTATATAAAAATAAAAACAAAATAATAAATAACAGCGTATGGAATACCAATTACAAATACTCATCAGAAACCAGTATTTAGGTTTTGACCCGGAACAACAGAGTGATTAAACATCGGTAATACTCCATAAACTAATAAATCAACTGCTCCACCTGATAATGTCATTCCAATATTTGCACCCAATAAGTTCATTAGCATAAATGAAATACCTGCCATAATCGCATGAAAACCAAAGAAAAGTACTGGTGCTAATAACAAGAAAGTATATTCAATTGGTTCTGTAATACCTAATAAAAATGATGTAGAAGCAGCAGAGATAATCATTGTTCTTGCTTCAACTCTTTTTTCTTTAGGTGCAGCCATGATCATCGCATAAGCAGCTCCTGATAAACCAAATATCATAAATGGATATTTACCTTGCATAAAACGACCCAAATTAAAATTTAGTCTTTCACCGTTATGAGTAAAATAAAAATTATCTGCTGTTCTAAATGGAAAACCTAATTGTTGAAAAGTAAATCACATTTTACTATCACCTTGTCAATTATAATTTTTGTAATCCAATCCTAATGACTGAAGGTAAGCGGCAATAGTTCCTTCATCTTTTCCATTAATTCAAATATGATCAACATTCGGATCTAATGAACCACCAGCACCAGTTCATCATAATGGTGCATAAAATACGTGATGTAGCCCAAAAGGTACTAAACATCTTTCTAATATACCAAAAATCAGCGAGTCTAATCCTCCTGGTAATTTACCAGAATTTTCACCTACTCAATTTAAACCGATTGAAAATAGTGGTCAAACCAATAAGAAAGCTATTCCGATAAGCGCACAAACCGGAATAACAATGATTCCAACAAATCTTTCTCCCGAAAAGAATTGAATTAAAATTGGTAATTGTGTTGAGTTAAAACGGTTATATAACTTAGCGACCACCCCACCAATTACCATACCCCCAAACACACTCGTTTGAACTTGTGTAATTGAACCAACAAAATTAGAGGCAATTTGATTACTTAAATCTTTATAAAAGAAAATATTATAAAGTGTATCACTAGCTCCTGGAGTTACTGGTTTAATAAAAACAGATTGAGCATAAGCAAAAGCAAAGTAACCTAAAGCTGCTGCAAACGCTGCATAAGCTTTCTCATTAGCGAAACTCATCGCTATTCCGATCGCAAAAAATAATCCCAGTGAATCAAATAAAAATTGGCCCAGATTTTGGATTTCTGTTCCAATATCTGCGCCAACAGATCCCTTAGCGACATTATTAACGATTGTAGCACCAATTCCTAGGAATAACCCAGCCAATGGCATAATCGAAACGGTAACAAATAAGCCTCGAGAAAATTTATTTAGTATTTCACGAAAAGAAAAATTGCTGTTTTTTCAAAAAACTAATTTTTGAATTTTAGTATTCATAAAATCCCCTTATCACGAATAATTTTATTTTAGCACTAAATACATTAAATAATCATAATTTTTATAGAAAAGCATTAATTTATGCAGTTTTAAAAATTAGTTGTTAAAAAATTAGTTGTTTAATGAGTTTGCAACAGAAATACTACAACAGAACCAACTACAAAATAGAAAGCCAACATAATATATAAAGTTGGTTTATTTTTTTTATAAAACCCTCAAGTAGCTTTTTCTACTTGTGAAGATAATCTTTTAGCATTTGCTGCTTGTGTGTATTTGTAAGCAAATCAAATTCCTGTCATTAAGCAAAGAATTGCTGAACCTGTATATCATCCATTAAAACTGAAATTAGCCAAAATACTATTTAATATCACTCAAGAAATCCTTTACTAATTTTTCTACTTCAGAAGCTGAATCTAAAGTAATGGCTTTTTGTGCTAATTCAACACATTTTTTGTAATTTAATTTACGAATTAATGAACGTGTTTTCAAAACTAAACTAGTTGATACTGAAAATACATCTAATCCAAGTCCTAATAAAAGCGGGATTGCTAATCTTTCTCCACCCATCGATCCACAAACGCCTGCTTCACGATTTTGAGAATGAGCACCATCAATTGTCAATTTTAATAATTTAATAATAGATGGATTTAAAGGTTGGTATAAATACGAAACTTTTTCACTCATACGGTCAGCTGCCATAGTGTATTGAACTAAATCATTTGTTCCTACAGAAAAGAAATCTGCATGTTTTGCTAAATTAGATGAGTGAATAGCTGCTGCTGGAATTTCAATCATAATACCTAGTTCAACTTTTTCATTAAATAATTGTTTTTCACTCTTCAATTCTTGCTTACATTCTTCTAATAATGCTTTAGTTCCTTTGATTTCATCAACATTAGAAACCATTGGTAACATAATACGAATGTTTCCATAATGACTTGCTCTTAATAAAGCTCTTAACTGTGTTTTAAATATTTCTTTATTGTCTAAGCAAAATCTTAAAGCACGATATCCTAAAAATGGATTTTCCTCATGAGGGAATTGAAAATAATTCAAGTGTTTATCGCCACCTATATCCAATGTTCGGATAATAACTGGTTTCCCATTCGATATTTTTGCTACATCACGATAAACTTCAAATTGTTCATCTTCAGTTGGTCAATGTGTGTTGTCCATATATAAGAATTCGGTTCTAAATAATCCAACACCCTCAGCACCATTTTCATAACCGTTTTCAGCATCTTTAAAATTACCAATATTCGCTTCAACTTTTACTTTATGACCATCTAAAGTGATTGAAGGTTCATTTATTAATTTTTTTAACTCTTCTTTATCTTTTTTAGCTTGAGCTATTTTTGTTCGGAACTCACTAATAATTTCATCACTTGGATTAATAGTGATTTCACCGATTGTCGCATTTAAGGCAATCAATTCGCCATCCTTAATTTCCAAACTTGAATTTTTAGCACCAACAATAATTGGTATATCTAAACTTTGTGCAATAATAACAACATGAGATGTTTTTGAACCAACTTCATTAATAATTCCTTTAATGTATTTAGGATCAAAAGCAACAGTATCGCTCGGAGTAGATTCGTTAGCAACTAAAACTACTTCTTCATTAATTGATGAATAGTCTTTTAATTGTTTGCCTTGTAAAACCATTAATACTTGGTTAAAAACGTCTTTAACATCTAATGCTCTCTCTTGTAAATATTTATCGTCAATAGCCATTAGTAATTCTTGATGTTTTTTAGAGATTGAATCAATTGCTTTTTCAGCATTATAATGATGTTCTAAAATTAATTCATTTAAGTCTTCTTCTAAAGTCGGATCTTCAAGAACTTGTAAGTGACCTTGTAAGATTTCTGCTTTGTCTCCTAATTTATCCCTATTTGCTTCATATTTTGCCAAAATTATTTCTGAAACTTGTTTAATTGCCTTTTCAGCACGAGCGCGTTCACCCTTAGCATCCTGTTTTGCAATTTTTTTTTCGCTAATAATAATTTCTTCGTGCTTAATAACAAAAGCCTTAGCTAATGCTAAGCCTTGATAAGCACCTATACCTGTTATTTTCTTCATTAATTCCTCAACTAATTCTTAAATTAAATTATTTTGTTTTAAAGAAGCAACGATTCCTTCTAATGCTGCTTCAGCATCATCTCCGCTAGCTTCAATTTCTACAGTTTCGCCTGATTTAACTCCTAGTGTCATAACACTTAAGATTGATTTTAAGTTAGCTCTTTTTGATTTATAAATCATTTCAATTTTTGATTTGTATTGACCTGCTGCTTTAGCTACGATTGACGCTGGTCTAATATGTAAACCGCTTGGATCGATAATTACTACTGATTTTTTCATTCTAAATTCCTCCATAATGCAATATTTTAAGAATATAAAAAAAAACGCTCGTTTCCAAATAAAAATTTTAATACAAAGGTGATAAGATGCGAATTATCCATTTTCTTAAAAAACCTAAACGGAATAATATCAACTTTTCCTCGGTAATTTGAGAAGAACTACGCAGTAGTGTCTCAAATTTTTCAGATATTTCTTGGTTAACCTTCGAACTATAAAAAAACCCTGTCAATTCAAAATTTTGATAAAAACTTCTGTTATCAAAATTTAAACTTCCTAACAGCGAAAAATCTTTATCAATTATTATTATTTTACTATGGACAAAAAGATTTTGAGTTTCATAAATTTCAATTCCATATGGAATCAAAATTTTATAAGTTTCTCTCGTTGCATCAAGTATAATTTTTTTATCTGGTAATGATGGAGTTATCAAGCGAATTTTAACACCTCTCATTGATGCATTTTGTAATGCTCTTATAATTTCATCTGGACAAATTAAATAAGGAGTGCTTATATCTATTGAGCCGATTGCATTATTTATTAGTGACAATAATACTTCCATAATAATTGAATTTTTATAAATCGGTCCTGATGGAATAAAAGCTAAATAACCAGAATTTCCTTCATCATTACTCAATTTGGCCATCGATTTTATAGGAATTTTCGAAACTGAAGTTCAATCGTATATATAAATTTTTTCTAATTGATAAACTCCGTTACCAGTTATTTTTATAAAATAATCTTCTCAATAACCAAACTTAGAAGTAATTGAGGCATATTCATTTCCGAAATTTATTCCTCCAAAAAATCCCACTTGTCCATCAATAATAATAATTTTTCGGTGATATCGATAATTTAAGGTTGTACCTAACAAAAATTTACTTTTAAGAGTAAATTCGCAAACATCAATTCCGCTTCGACGCAATTTTATTAAATTAATTTGTGAAATATCTGAGTAACTACCAATTCCATCATATATTAGATAAACTTTCACATCTTCTTTAACTTTTTTTTCTAGAATATTTAGCAAAGTATCAAAAACTAAACCATCAGAAATAATGTAAGCTGATAAAAATATTTGTTTTTTTGCTTTCTCTAAAGATTGAAAAATTTCTAAATAAGCTTCATTACCATTCTTTAAAATTTCATAATCTTTTAATAATTGAAATGGTGAATCAGTTAAAGATGTAATATATTCAAATTGTCTTTTATAATAAGTGGATAAATTCTTGTGTTCAATCAAATTATCGTTTTGTTCTCATTCTTTAGCTCGTTGTTTGGTAAAAGAAGATTTTTGTTCTAAAAATCTTTTTTGATTAATGCGATAAGCGAATTTTCGTCCAAATAGGAAATAACTAATTGCTCCAAAAATTGGTACTGCAAAAATGATAATTGTTCAAGTAATTTTTGTATCATGTCTTCTGTCGGAACTTAAGATAATAAAACTTAGAATAATATTTAGTAAGTAGACAATTATAACAATATAAAATGGTGAATTAATGTAGCTATCAATAAAATAAACTAATAACATTAAAATAGTTATAAAAAAAGTTAACAACAATGATGTTATTAAAATCATTCGAAATTTTAACAAGCAATCGCCCCTATCATCTTTTATTTTAAATTGTTTTTATTGTTTAATTAAAAATAAAAAATGGCGGAACAGGTGAGATTCGAACTCACGCGCCGTTTAACCGACCTATTTTCTTAGCAGGAAAACCTCTTAACCACTTGAGTACTGTTCCACAATAAGCAACTTTATTGCTTTTAATATATTATAGTATTTCGAACGCTAATTCAATCATGGTGTTAAGTTTTGTTTCTCGTTCTTCTTTTGAAAATTCATTTCCTTTTGAAATCAAAGAATCGCTAACAGTTAACAAAGTGACTGCATTTCTATTCAAAAAAAACGCATTTGCTTGTAATGAGAAAGATTCCATTTCCACGACATCCGCATTTTTTAAATTTCTCGTAACTCCATCTAATGTATAAAAATTTTCTGAACAAAAAATGTCAACAAATTTTAAATTGGGTTTTTTACTTTTAATACATTCCAAATATTTCTTATCTACTACTATTTCATGAAGATCGAGATTTGCAAAATCCTTAGCGTAAGAGGAATTTGACATTGTTTTTTTTCCGATAACTACATCGCCTATTTTTACATCTTTATTAATTGTTCCGCATGTCCCTATGCGAATTATTTCTTCAACATCATAAAACTTAAATAGTTCATAACTATATATACCCATGCTCGGAATTCCCATACCACTAGCAATGACAGACACTTTTTTACCATTATATGTTCCTGTATAACCTAAAATATTTCTTGTTCTATTTATGCAAACAGGATTTTCTAAATATTTTTCAGCAATATATTTTGCACGAAGTGGATCACCTGGCATGATTACTTTTTTAGCAATGTCATCTTTTGTAAAATCTAAATGAAATGTCAAATTAACTCCTATACTCCTTGCAAGACATGGAATACGATCATTGAAATCGAAAAGAAAACGGCCGTACTAATGGCATCTGTTAAAGTCGTTAATAACGGTGCTGCCATTACGGCTGGGTCTTGCTTAATTTTATGAGCTAAAATTGGTAAAGAAGCTCCGACAAATTTAACGATTGAAACGATGACCATCAATGCTAATGTTGTTGAAAGCATACTTTTTCAAGCATCGACATCTATTCCTAAAAATCCATGATTAGGTGCTGGAGGATTATGTATTGAAAGAATGTAATAATAAGCTAGCATTCTTAAAAAATTAAAAAATGATAAAAAGATCCCAACAAAGATTGATGTCTTATATTCTTTAACAACTATTTTTCAATAATCTTTAATTGTTATTTCACCAAGCGCTAACGCTCGAAGAACAACTGTACTACTTTGACAACCAGCATTTCCAGCTGTTCCCGAAATAACTGGTAGAATTGGAACTAAAATAGCCGTAAAGATTGTGTCATGAAGAAACGAAATATTGCGCAGTACAGAGTCGCTTTGGTATACATTAGCAAATATTTGCAAAACAGTTTGACTCAGAGTTGCTGAAACCATTAAAAAAACTAATCATTTTAAACGAGATTTAGCCATGCTAAATGGACCAATTTGCAAATAATTTTTATCTGCTATCTCTGCTATCGGAGTAATACCAGCACCTTTTTCAAAGTCCTCAGTAACCTCTTCTTCCATAATTTCTCAAACATCATCGTAACTAATAATACCAACTAGTCTTTTCTTTTCATCAACAACTGGAATTTCATCTATTTCATATTTTTGGAACATATTTGAGACAACTTCGCGATCATCATTTGCAAAAACATATAATGGGTTTGGTTGCATGATTCCTTTAATTGACTCTTGTCTACTTGCAAAAAAAATATCTTTTAAATTAACAACCCCTACTAATTCTTCATTCTCATCAACAACATAATAAGAATTTAAAGCATGACAAAGTTCAGGTTCATTTTTGATTTTTTGAATTGCGTCACGTATTTTATCTTTTGTATTTAATGAGACAAATTTTACATGAGAATATGAACCTGCAGATTCCTTTGGGTATTTTAAAAATTCGCGTAAATGTTTTGCTGTTTTTGTATCACATGAATCAAGAATTTTACCTACTAGATTTTCTGGTAACGTTTCTAACATGCCAACAATGTCACTTGTTCTAATAGATGCAACCGTTAATTTAATTTCGTCACGTGTCAAGCAATCAATAATTTGTTGACGTAATTCGTCATTTAAATCCATAAAAATTTCAGCAGTAACTGATGGTTTCAATGAACGGAAAACAAATAAAATATCAATTAATTCAAAATCATTTAACACTTCTGAAACATCAACATAATTGTTATCTTCAACAAACGCTCTTAAGGCATTTATATCACGATTCTCAATTAAACCATGCAAAGATTTAGTTAATTCTTTTTTATTATTAATGTTCTGCATTTTTAGTCACTCTTAAATCGCTATCTGAATATCCAATATGACGATAAATCACGTTTACTAAATCCATAAAGTCATCAACAGCAATTAATGTTCCTTTAGTGGCGTAAGAAATTTGTCCTGTCGTTTCACTAACCACAATGGGTAAAGCATCATATTGTTCGCTCAAACCAATTGCTGCACGGTGACGAGAACCGTATTTTGAAGAGATTTTTTTATTTGTTGTTGGCAAGTACGAGCTTGCAGAAATTATTTTATCGCGATCAATAATGATTGCTCCATCATGCAACGGAGAATTTTTTTGAAAAATTGCCAATATCAATTGAACATTAACATCTGAATTAATAATTACTCCCAAGTTAACAAAGTTAGCTAGTGAATTTTGTTTTTGCACAACAATTAAAGCTCCTAATTTTTGAGCAGATAGCTCACGTGTTGATTCAGCGATTCTTAATGCTATTTGGCGTTTGATGCTAATATAATTTTTGCGAGATGATAAATTTTTTACTCTTGTTAAAATTCTATTTAAAGAATTTCCTATCAACATTACTACGAGAATGGAAAGCGTAACACTTGAAATAACTATAATAACAATTTCATTTGACATGCATTCCCCCAATAAATAATTACCATTTAACTACTTTATAATAAATAAAATACTTAAATGGTGGAGATGATGGGATTCGAACCCATTTCTACCTAGCAATTCATATAAAGCTCTACAGTTTAGTTTTATTTTTCAATTTAATTTTAAGAAGATATAAAAACTAACTTTTTAAAATATAGTCATAAATGTTTTGTAATTAGATGACGCTAATTACAATGATCCTATTAAAGACAGACCTAATAATTCTCATAGGCATAAAATTATTAGACCATTTCTTAATTTTTTAATTAAGCTGCGAATGCGCAAGCTTGGCTATTTCTAGCACTTAAGAAATTTACAAAATTAGATTTTGCAGTTATATTTTTTTTACCTTTAGGTTTGTAAGACCACTGCTCTTCATACTTCATGCTAAATATCAACTCCTAAAACATCCCCATTTAGCATACTCAGTTACTAACATTTATAAAATATATGCAAATAACCTATAATATATTATATAAAAAATGGTTACTTTCCAAAATTAATAGTGTATTTAATTTCGGTTTAAACGATCCAAATCGCGTTTTTTAATCGTTTCACGCTTATCATGTATTTTTTTTGGACGAGCTAGAGCGATTTCAATTTTTATAAGGGAATTTACAAAAAAAGCTTTTATTGGAATAATTTGAAGCTTCTTAACTTTTGCTTCATGCTCAAATTTCAATATCTCTTGTTTATTTAGTAATAATTGCCTTGTTTGGCGTGGTTCATGGTCAAAAAAACCTGATTGATAATGGGCAATGTGGGTGTTTAGTAAGAATGCTTCACCATTCCTAATAGTTACATAGGATTCACTTAAATCTATACCATTTTTTGCAATAGATTTAACTTCTGAACCTTTTAGAACTACGCCTGCATTTATAGATTCTAAGATTTCATAATTAAAATATGCATTTCTATTTTTTGCAATTAATCTCATTTTTTCTTGTTTTTATCAAAACTTCTTTTATTATCTCTTCTATCTGATTTTCCAAATTCACGACGTTCTCCGAAATTGCGTCTTGGACGATCACCAAATGGTTTTTCTCGATCAAAACTTCTTTCTGGACGATCACCAAATTCTCTTTTGTTTTCTAAATTTTGCTCTCCATTATTTGAAAAATTATTTGTTGAATCTAAATTATCACCAAATGGTTTTCTTGGATAATCATTGCGGTCTCTATATTGTCTTGGTCCGCGATTTCTATCACGTCTCTTAAAATCGTTATTATTATCACGATTAAATCTGTTGTTTTTGTTATTTGTCATTTTATTATGTAATTCGAGTTGTTCTGTTAAAACTAAATCGATTCTCCCTTGTTGTTTTATAATTTGTAAAATACTTACTTCTACTTCGTCACCAATTTTTAGTACTTTTCCATGTTTCTCACCAGTTAATTCCATCTTAGCTTCATTAAAAATATATCTATCGTCATGCATGTTTTTTAAACTTATTAAACCTTGCGCAATTCCGTTGATTTCAACAAAAAATCCAAATGCTGTAATTGTAGATATAAATCCTTTGCATGATTGGTGTTTAAATTTGTTCATGTATTCAGAAATTTTAATTTCTTTAGTTTTTCATTCGCACTCCATCGCTCTAGTTTCAGTTTTGTTACACTGTTCACAAATAGATAACATTAAGTCGCGATCGTTTGCAAAAATTCCAGTTTCTTTTTTTGTTAATGCATATTTTAGTAAACGGTGAACAATTAAATCTGGGTAACGACGAATTGGTGAAGTGAAATGAGTATAGTTTTTACTAGATAAACCGTAGTGACCTATGTTTTGAATGTCATAACGAGCTTTTTCCATGCATCGTAATATTAAATTGGCGAAAATATTATAATTTGGGCGATTATGAATTTTGTCACATAGCAATGTTATATCTTTTTGTGGGATGTGGTTACGTTCTTTTTTATTTTCCCCAATAATTTCGATTATTTGATTATAATTCTTAATTTTTTTAGCACTTGGTTCATCGTGAATACGATAAATTGAATTAAACTTACTTTTTGACAAAAAAGTAGCTGTTGCTTCATTGGCTAAAACCATGAATTGTTCAATCATTTTCTCAGCATCTTTTCTTACACGATTAACAACGTCAATTGTTCGTCCTGTCTGATCAAGAATAACTTTAGATTCGGCAGCTTCAAAACTAATCATGCCATTTTTTTCTTTATCAATTCTTACTTTTTCATAAAGTTCGCGAGCAACATTTAACATTTTTGTTAATTCCGGTGTATATAATTCTTGAATATTACCCTCGAACAATTCATTAACTTCATCATAATTTAAGCGATGATGAGAATAAATAAATGATTTATAAATTTTATAACTTTCCATTTTTCCATTTTCATCAACTATAATTTCAGCAGTCATAGTTAATTTTTTTGTATTCGGATTTAAACTACATAAATCATCACTTAATTCGTGAGGTAACATTGGCACAACTGAACCAGGAATATAAACACTTGTTCCGCGTGTTAGAGCATCACTATCAATAGCAGTACCTTCCTTTACGTAATGACTTACATCCGCTATTGAAACATTTAATAAATATTTTTCTCCCTGTTTTTCAATATAAATTGAATCATCTAAATCTTTAGCGTCTTTTCCATCAATAGTAACCAATAACTTATCTGTTAGATCAACGCGATCTTGTTCATCAGCTACATTGTATTTCAAATTCTTAGCATAATTAATGGTTTCATCTGAAAAATCCGTTGGAATATCTGATGCATATACAACACTAAATATGTCCACGCCTGGGTCATTTACATTACCTAAATCTCTAATAATGTCACATGTAATATTTTCATTATTAAATGAAACTGGGCGAACAATTATTTTGTTTTTTTCGCGAATTTTTTCAATTCCTTTTACTATCAATGGTAAAGGAATTTTTGCGTCATCTGCTTCAAAAATTTTATTGCCGTCTTTATCTTTTTTAACTATTCCTGCAATTAATCTAACATTACGGTTAATAATTTTAGTAATCTTAGCCGCTAATTCTTCTGGTTTTCTTTCATCTTTTATCAATACAGCTTCAACTATGTCTCCACTTCATGCACCATTTACATTCATTGGAGCAACAAAGAACACCTTATCACTATCTGGAGTTGAAATAAAACCAAACTTTCTTTCTTTTAATACAAAACTACCCGTTATTATATCGTCTACTTTGTACTCTTTATTATCTTTCATTTCTAACCTCTAAATCGAAATTATACTAAATGCTAAACAAATGGACACTATAAAAGTAAATAAAAGAAATAACACTCCTAAATAAAATGTAATTTGATTCGTTTTCTTTTCTGGAATACTTTCTTTGGAATTTTGGAAAAGGTTAGAATCTGATGTTCCTGTTAAAGTTCCACCTAATCCTTGAGCCTTTCCACCTTGTAATAAAACTATGATAACAATAATGATACTTATTATAATTAAGATAATTTGTACTAGTAGTCCTACTTGCATTTAACTTTCCTATTCTCAAACTTTCATATACATTTTAAACTATTTTTAACATTATTCCTATGAATAAATCTATTGACTTTTGTTATATATCTCATTTATCTTTCTTAAAGAGTAATTTACAACTTCCTTAGAAATGTTTTCGCCATATCTTTCATTGTATAAATTGGCAATTTCTTGATTAGATAATTGATTATTTTCAATTTTTAATTGAATAATTTTTTCATCTTTTTGACTAAAATGATTTTGTTTGTTTTTTGCAATAATTTGTTTTCACATTGAACTATACTTAACAGATGCTTGTATAGTTTTATTTTGGTTACTTATGTCTATATTATTTAATCGATTAACACTTGTATATAAATCTCTTTCTATACGTTTTTCCTCATATTTAAACATACATTCAAAACAACCTAGGAATTTTAAAAAATCTGAAATATCCTCTGCTCGCTTGATATAAATAATGTCTTTATTTTGGCGATTAAATTTTTTAAAATTGAAATTTTTCTTCATAATTTCTACATACTTTTCTGAGTCATTTAAGTTACTGATTTGAATTTCAAGATGATAAAATCGTGAAGATGGAGAATTGATACTTCCTCATGCTAAAAAAAATGCAATAGATCATTCATAAATTTCTCTTACTTCATTATTTTTTTATTTTTGATAGTAATGTTATTTAGTTTTTGTTCTAACGACTCAATGTTTAAAAGGTATAGCAAATAATTTTTGTGCTGTTTTACTCCTGTTGTTTCAATTAATAAGTCTTCAATGATGACTTCCGGAAAATATTTTTTTGTGGAAGCGTATAAAAGTTTTATTAATTTGTGCAAACTAGATTTTATGCAAATTTTCGTTTTTCCGTTTTCGATCACAATAGATGCAAAAGCTTTAACAATTTTTAGAAAAAATTCTACATTAAAATCTTTATCAATTTTTGATAATATTTCTTGTTTAACTTCTTGAGTAAAAGACAATTTATTGTTATTCATTTAATGAGTGAATTATTTCTTGTGCAGCAATTGCTCCATCAGCAACAGCTGTTGCTATTTGACGCAAACTTTTTTTAACTACATCTCCGCCAGAATATAATTTTTTAACATTAGTTTCCATTTTTTCATTTACAATTATGTAATTATTTTCATCCAAAATATTTAAATCCTTGAGAAAATTCGTAGCAGGAATAGAACCAATTAGCGGGAAAACAATTTCAATCGGAATTTCTTTTTCAATATTATCCAAAATATTTTTAACTTTAAGAGAAATTATTTCTTTACCATTTCCAACAAATTCGGTAACAATTGTGTTTGTTATCATTTCGATTTTATGGTGTTTCTTGACTTTTTCAACGACCATTTTATCAGCACGAAATTTATCTGTTCGATGGATTAAATAAACCTTTGTTGCAAAAGAGGTTAAATAAAGCGCCTCTTCTAATGCTGAATTACCTCCACCAACAACAATCATTTCTTTATTTTTATACAAAGCTGCATCACAAACTGCACAATATGAAATCCCTTTTCCGTAATATTCTTCCTCGCCCGGAACTCCCAATTTTCTCTCCGATGTTCCCGTTGCAATGAATATCGACTTAGTAATAATACTCTCACCTGTTGTTGATATTATAAAATTGTCATCTTTAGATTTTTCAATTTTTTCAACAAAATATGGTTGATAATCAACTTCCAACTCCTGAATTTGGTCAAACATTATCATAGATAACTCCGTACCATCAATTTTTTTGACACCAGGATAATTTTCCACTCATGAAGTTTTTACCATTTTGCCACCCGGTGCACTTCCTTCAATAATTGCTACTTTTAAATTTCCACGTAGTGCATATAGAGCACATGTCATTCCGGCTGGTCCAGCACCAATAATAGCTAAATCGTATAACAAACTATTCCCCTTTTAAAATCTTGTCTAAATTAACATTACCTATTTGATTATCTATGTCATTATTTGAACTTGTTTCAATGCCTGCGGTTGATTCAATTTTAGGTTTTAATTTTACTAATAAAATTTTACCTAAATCGATCTTAATTTTCATTTCTTTTCTATATGAAATATTAGAAATAATTCTTAAATTATATTTTTTAAATACATTTACAATAATAATTCCAATAATTCCGATAATTAAAAAAACACAACTTAAAAAAATTGAAATTGGAAATCCGCCAATTCTCATAATAAAATCAGAGTATCTAAAAGGTTCTAAAATTAATCTTGCACATCCGTATCAAGCAAAGTAAGCAAAGAATAAACTACCATTTACATTTTTAAATAATTTTATTTTCGGTAATATAAAAACTATAACAATAAACCCAATTAAATTTGTAGAACTTTCTATTAGGAATAATGGTACACGAACTATTCCTGATCCCTCTCATGGCAAATGTAAATAATTTTTAATAAATGGTGGCAATCATGACCAATAATGATTAGTATCTATTGGTCCCAAAATTTCCTGATTAAAGAAATTTCCTCATCTCCCCAAAGCTTGTCCTATTAAAACACCTGGCATTATAGCATCGGCATATTTTCAAATAGAAACTTCGTATTTTCTAGAGTAATGACGAAATCAAATAAATCCTGAAATTAATCCTCCAATTACTCCACCCTCAATAGCAATTCCTCCACGAGAAATATCTAGAACTTGCATAAAATTGCTATATTGTGATAAATCTCCTAGAACATATCATATTCTGGCAAAAATGATTGAAGTCGGTAAAAGCACATAGATAAAATTTTCTACAGGTTTAGTTGGAAGTTGTAAACGTTTTGTGCGTCAAATTGCAATTCCATAAGCAGTTATAAAAGCTAAAAAAATAAAAATTGAATATCAAGAAATATTCCATGAACCTATTGAAAATGCTATTTTTATATCACTTAGAAACATAATATGCATATTCTATATGTTTTTTAAAAAAAATAAAAATTAGTCTTCTAATTCTTCATTCATTAATTTGTTCAAATTATCAGTCAATTCTTGAACAGAATTATATCCTTCATCCTGAAATTTTTTATGCAAAACAGCAGCCTCGACAATAGCTCACATCAATCTACCTTCGGTGACTGGTAAGCGGTAATAAGCAATTTTTTCATCTAAAAGTTTTTTAGTTTCGTACTTATAATTAACTCGTTCAACTTCATTCAATTCAGTACTTTTAACAAGTTCAATAATAATATTGACATGCGTATCCTCAATAATTTTTTGCGAACCATACATTTTTTTTAAATTAATAATTCCTATACCACGAACTTCAATTAAATTAGCTATGCTTTTTGGAGCACGAGCAGATAAACCTTGAGTTCCGTAATAAACTATAGTTCTATCGTCGCTTACAAAATAATGACCACGATGTATTAATGATAGAGCCAACTCACTTTTCCCAATTCCGCTTTCACCTTGTATAATCACACCCTGATTAAAAATATTCATACATGTGCCATGAATTTCATCAGTTTGACCAATTCGTTCATTCAAAAAAGGGATCAATTTAAATGCTAATATATATGTTCTATCTGAATAATAAAAAACTGGTATATCGTATTTCTTAGCATGCTCTAAAACTAAATTTTCATATTTAAACCTCTTGCAACAAATAATGCAGGGGGGTTTTAAATTAAATAAATTTTCAAGCATTTTTTCTTGTGAAAATTTTCTATCAAAAATTCCGTGTTGAGATAATCTTTCAAGATATTCATTTTCAGTTTGACCTAAAACAACTACACTATCAATTGTTTTGTGTAAACTAACATTAACAAATTCCATTCCTATTCTCTTAACGTTCGTATAAATAATTTTATTTTTTTGATGATGCTCTGAATAAAAAAGTGGTTCAAATTGCATGTAATTTACTACATCTCGCAAGGGAACAAATTTTTTAGAAACAGTTTTATTGGTATTATTTTTTATCGATTTCATTACAATTAAATTTTATATAAGAATTATCGTTGTTTATTCAAAACACTCCTAATAAATTGACCAGTAATTGATTTCGGATTATCTGCAATTTCTTCAGGCGTTCCTTGGGCAACAACTATCCCACCTAATCTACCACCTTCAGGACCCATATCAATAACGTGGTCAACACATTTAATCACATCAAGATTGTGTTCAATAACGATAACGGAATCTCCGTGATCAACTATTCTTTGTAAGATTTTTAATAACTTGTTAATATCTTCAAAATGCAATCCTGTTGTTGGTTCATCTAGAACATAAACTGTTTTACCTGTTGCTTTTTTTAAAAGCTCAGATGCTAATTTAACTCTTTGGGCTTCCCCGCCTGATAATTCTGTAGCTGGTTGACCTAACTTTATATAACCTAAACCTACATCACATAATGTTTGAATACCATTTTTTAATTGAGGGTGGTTTTGAAAAAATTCTAATGCTTCTTCAACAGTTAGTTGTAAAACATCATATATATTTTTACCTCGATATTTAATTTTTAACGTTGCTTCATTAAATCTTTTCCCATGACATTCCTCACAAACCACATAAACATCAGGTAAAAAATGCATCGAAATTTTTAAAAATCCTTCTCCACAACATCTCTCACATCTACCACCAGCAACATTAAAAGAAAAACGACCTTTAACAAATCCTTGAGCTTTTGCTTCAACAGCATTAGCAAATAAATCTCGAATGTAAGTAAATAAATTAGTATATGTTGCTGGATTAGATCTTGGAGTTCTTCCTATTGGATCTTGCGAAATATTTATAATTTTATCTATTTGATCTAACCCTTTAACTGAACTATATTTTCCTATATTAGAAACTTTTAAGTGCAAACTTTTCTGGACAGCTTTTGTAAATATTTCATTAATTAATGTAGATTTCCCTGAACCGCTAACCCCTGTAACGGCAACAAATCTTTTTAGAGGGATTTTAACACTTATATTTTTTAAATTATTTTCTTGACATCCAATTAATTCTATATATCTAGTTGGTTCAATTCTTCTTTTATTAGGAATTTCGATTTTCTTTTTACCAGATAAATATTGACCAGTTATTGATTCATCACTATTCAATATTTCTTCATACGTCCCAGAGAATACTACTTTCCCACCATGAACTCCAGCACCTGGACCAATATCTATTACATGATCTGCTTCTAGCATCGTTTCTTCATCATGCTCAACAACAATAAGTGTATTCCCTAAGTCACGCATTTCCTTTAATGTTTTTATCAATTTACCGTTATCACGCTGATGAAGTCCAATTGATGGTTCATCAAGCACATATAAAACTCCTGAAAGTTGTGAACCTATTTGAGTTGCTAATCTAATTCTTTGTGATTCCCCGCCTGACAATGTCGAGGAATTACGACTTAATTCCAAGTATGTTAAACCTACATTATTTAAAAATAATAAACGTGATTCAATTTCTTTTAAAACTAAATTAGCAATTTGTTGTTCTGTTTCCTGTAATTTTAATTTTTGAAAAAAATTAAGACATTCTTCAATTGTTAAATTTGTTATTTCTCAAATATTAAGTTTATCAATTTTGATTGTTAATGCTGACTCGTTTAGTCTTTTTCCGTTACATTGTGGACAAATTTTTTCTGATAATAAATTAGTATAGTATTCTCTAGCTTGCTGAGAATTCGTTTCAAAGTATCTTCTTTCGATTTTCTTACCAATTCCTTCAATTAAACCAGTTCTTGAAACGCTTGAACGATTAGAAATTACTTGATAAGTAATTTCTTCGTTCGTACCCTCCATTATTATTATTCGTTCTTTTTCAGTTAATTCATTGTATGGTGTATCAAGAGATATGTTGTAATGATTACAAACTGCTGCACACATTTCATATTCATAACCAGTAATTAAATCTTTTTCATTTTTGATAAAAGGAATCGCTCCGCCCTTAATACTCTTATCCGGAAATTCAACAATTTTTTCCTCATCATATTGAAGAATTGCTCCAATACCATTGCATTTTTGGCAAGCACCAATTGGAGAATTAAAAGAAAACAAGCGAGGTTCAAGTTCGGGTAAAGAAAATCCGCAAACCTTACAGCTATGATGTTTTGAATAAAGTTTATCTTCTTTTGTATCAACATTCGAAACCAATAAATAACCTTTAGAGTATTGAAAACCGACTTCTAGCGCTTCAGATAAGCGAGCAATATTGTCATCTGTTTTGTCAAGAATAACACGATCAACCACAATTTCGATATCATGTGATTTATTTTTTTCTAAATTAATTTCGTCGTCAAGAGAATAAATATTTCCATTAATACGAACTCGTAAAAATCCATCTTTTCTTAGATTATCCAATTCTAATTTATGAGTCCCTTTTTGTTTTTTAATAATAGGTGACAAAATTAAAATACTTGTTCCGTTTTCGTAAGTCAAAATTTGTTGTAAAACTTCTTTAGATGTTTGTCGCTCAATTAAGCCGTGACCATGTGGACAATATGCTTTACCAACGCGAGCGAATAATAATCTCAAATAATCATAAATTTCTGTCGTTGTTCCGACAGTACTTCGGGGATTATGAGATGTTGTTTTTTGGTCAATCGAAATAGCTGGAGCTAAACCACCAATGTAATCCACATCTGGTTTATCTGCCATTCCTAAAAATTGACGTGCATAAGTACTTAATGATTCAACATAACGACGTTGACCTTCAGCATAAATGGTATCAAAAGCTAGTGAAGATTTTCCTGAACCACTTAAACCGGTAAAAACGATTATTTTATTTTTCGGGATAGTAATATCAACATTTTTAAGATTATGAGCACGAGCCCCTTTAATTGTGATAAAATTTTGATTATTTATTGCGTTTTGCTTCATCATATACAACCTTAGAAGCCATTATAATTCCTGTATTATAAATATCTTGTCATGTAGCTCCACGAGATAAATCACTAATTGGTCTTCTTAAACCTACAAGAACTGGTCCTAATGCTAAAAAACCACCCAACTGCTGAGCAATTTTGTAACCTATATTTCCAGCATTCAAATCTGGAAAAACAAAAATATTTATTTTTCCTTCCATTTTTGAAGTTGGGAATTTTTTCTTTCTTGTAGCAAGATCAAATGCGGCATCGAATTGCATTTCACCTTCGATGTTATCGGAAATTGATGTTTCTTTTAGTAAAGAAACTGCTTTTTGTACTTTTTCAACTTCTAGAGATTTTGCTGAACCGTTTGTTGAAAAACTTAATAAAGCTGCTTTTTTAGGGATATTAAATATTGAACCGAAATCAAAAATTTGCTGGGTAATTTCAACCAAATCTTCGGAAGTTGGATTAATATTTGCTGAAACATCACCAAAAACATATAACTGTTCATTTTTATTAAGAACCATGCAAGATGATGCTTTTTTAAAATTAGGGGTTGTTCTTGTGACTTGAAAAGAGGCACGGATAATATCACTTGAAGGATAAGATGATCCACCAACAAACGTGTCAGCTTCACCAATTTCAAGAAGCAACAAAGCAAAATATATTGGATTTTTCATTAATTTTTCTAATTCTTCGATTGTGTTTTTATTTTGACGAATTTCTTTAAATTTTTCCAACATTTCATTATGTTTTGAATAATTATTTGGATCAATAGTAATTAGTTTAGGATGCTTCTTACTTGTTATTAAAATTGGAAGATAAATGTTTTCATTCAACGCTAATTCGCAAGCTTTAATAACTCTATCGTCTTCTCCATCCGGAAAAACGACTTTTACTTGTCTCCTGCCTAAAATTTTTTCATTAATACTTCTATCTAGAAGTTGAATAAAATTCATAATACTCCCTTTATGTTAAAAATAGATACAACAATACAATTATATTATTTAATTTATTATTTGTTAATTACTTTTGGGACTGTATGTTGAGTTGGAATTGATGATAAAGCAATAGCTAATAAAAATACGAACATTAAGATTCCAATTAAAACAATATGTTCAATTATTGAGTTTGTAATAACTACATCAGAATGTAAATTAAAGATGTAAACAGTTAAAGCGATTAAAACAACTATTGGAATAATTAATAAAAGAATCATCGCTACTCAAAATGGCGTCTTTGTTAAGAAATACTTCATTAAAGAATAAGCTATTATTGATAAACCGATTGCTCCAATTGTTATTGCGATAGAAATTAAAAAAACATTTAATTGTAAACTTCCCATATCTGCCGTGAAATTTGTTGTTAAATTGCTAATTCAAACAAAAATAATCCCAGCAATCAAGAACAATGCAAGTGATATTTCAATAATTGGACCAGTTCTAAAAACACTTCGAATGTTTCCGAATAGTAAAAAATATTTTATTTTCCTAAAAATGTAAATTAGGAAAATATTTTGAAAAATTACTAAAATTAATAACAAATTACATATAATTCAGAAATTAATCTCATACATCAAAATAATTACTAAATTTGTAGCAAAAAAAGTTGACAAACCAAAAGTTAATAATAGGAATACAAGATAAGAAATTATTCGTTTTGATTGAAATTTTTCCCTTAAATTATCTAAAACACCGTGAAAAATAAATGAAATGACAAAAACTAATGCAACTATCAATGACGCTATAATACCTATAGCTATTATGCTAACTTTATGTAATGATGCAATCATATCTGGAAGTAAATAAAATCATATTGGTCCGTTTTGTGGATTGTATGCTTTATTTAAGTACGTTGAAATTGAATTAATTCCTAATTCCCCTGCTGTATGTCCAACAACTAAAGCGAACAACAATGAAGATAATAATCCAAAAAAAATAGCAAACAAGGAAATAATTACTGAAGTACAATTTACATCTTGGTTTTGGTTTGAAAACTTAGAAAAAGAAGTTATCGCACCAGTTCCTAAAATAAATGTTAGTAGCGATTGACTAAATGCATCTTGTCAAATGTCAAATTTTGTCAAGTTATCCCACTTAGAGGTAAAAAAATAATCTACTCCATTAATTGAGCCGTGCTGAATAAATAAAAAAGCGATTAATAAAACTGTTACTCCAAATAACAAAAACGCAAATAACGTTCCAATTCATTGTAATCCTTTTCTCATTCCAATTAAGGCAAACAAGAAAGTTAAAACAATAACACCAAGAACAGCAAAAATAGCAAATTCACTAATGTTATTAATAGTATCGCTATTTGTTGCAATATTAAAATAAGAGGTTTTTGAAATAAAATTATTTGAATCAAATGAATTAATAAAACCAACAACTGCTCATCCAACAACTCCAACCAAATAAATTCCAATTAATCATGATGTTAATGTTTGAATTCATCCAAGTATTTCAAAACGATTAGCTATCCTTTTGAAAGCTGTTGTGATAGACGATTGTTCTCTTTTACCAATATTAGTTTCTAAAATTACCATCGGAATAGTTATAAAAACTATACCCACTATAAATGGAATAAAAAAGACTACCCCATACTTTGCAATTAAATCAGGAAATCGAAATAATTCAATTCCCATTACTAAAACCATTAATGAACCTACAAGACCAAATTTCGTCATTTTTAATTTTGTCTTTACTTTTAGTAAATTATTAATAATTTGCATCATCTTCAATACCTTTTAAATTTGGTGAAATTTGTTCCAATCTTCGATCAACATCTTTTTTAATTTCTGTATAAAAATCATTTACTACCTGATCGTTTATTGGTTTTTTTGACATTTTATTATTTACAAATGCAACATAAAGCGCTATATAGGTACTTACAAGAATAAGTGTTATTCCCCCTAAAATAGTTAATCACAATAAAGCTTCTAATTTCATAATTCTTTTTCTATTATACTAATAAGTACTCTCTTTTTAATTTATTAAATTTAAGATTTTGAGTTTCTTTCACTTTCTAATTCTAAAATTACATCACGTAAATTAGCTGCTTCTTCAAATTTTAATTCTTTTGCTGCTTGTTTCATATCGTTTTTTAATGTTGCTATCAACTGATCGATCGACTTCGTTGAAATTTTCTCGTGAGTTAAATATTTTTTGATTGTTGCTGATTGAGATTGTTCAACATGTTCTAGTGTTGAAATTTTCTTAATGATAGTTCTAGGAACAATGCCGTTTTCAATATTATATTTCTCTTGAATTTTTCTACGGCGATTAGTTTCATTAATAGCATTAGACATCGATTCTGTCATTTTATCTGCATATAAAATGACAGTTCCATTGATATTTCTTGCAGCACGACCAATAGTTTGAATTAAGCTTTTTTCATTACGCAAAAAACCCTCTTTATCCGCATCAAAAATTAGAACCAAAGAAACTTCAGGTAAGTCAATCCCTTCGCGAATCAAATTTATACCAACAACACAATCGTACTTTCCTTTTCTTAAATCATTTAAAATAACCAATCTTTCTAAAGTTTTTAATTCACTATGAAGATAATGTGATTTAATTTTATTTGTAATTAAGTACTCACTTAATTCTTCTGCTAATTTTTTTGTTAGTGTTAGTAGGAAAACACGCTCATTTTTAGCTATTCTCGCTTTGATTTCTTTTAGAGCATCTTCTAACTGATTTCCTTTGTTTTTAACTTTAATAACTGGATCCAAAAGACCTGTTGGACGAATAATTTGTTCTACAAATTTATTATCAACCAAATTTAATTCATAATCACCTGGAGTTGCACTTACGCATATTAATTTTTTCAATACTCCCATAAATTCGTCAAAAGTCAAAGGTCTGTTGTGAGCTGCACTTGGCAAACGAAATCCGAAATCGATTAATGTTTTTTTACGGGACATATCGGTGTTTGACATTCCACGAATTTGCGGTAAAGACATATGTGATTCATCCACTACCATCAATCAATCTTCATCAAAATAATCAAATATTGTAAATGGTCTTTCACCTGGTTGTCTAAATTCCAAATGCATTGAATAATTTTCTACTCCATTGCAAAAACCAAATTCTCTTAAGTTTTCTATATCGAATTTCGTTCTTTTTAAAATACGTTCTGCTGCAACCAAATCATTTTTTTCACGATAATAGATAACACGTTCTTCTAATTCTTTTTCGATATTTTTTAAACTATCTTCAAGTGTTTTTTCGCTTGAAAGGTAATCCTTGGCCGGGAAAATTGTTGTTGAGTTTAACTTACGAATAACACTATTTGTAAAAACATCTACCATAGAAATATCTTCAATTTCATTACCAAATAAACTAATACGGATATTATGAAGATCAGTTCAAGATGGGAAAATTTCAATAACGTCGCCGCTTGAACGGAATAATCCTCGCTTTTTTTCAATATTATTTCTTTGATAACCCATTTTTACAAGGGATTTAAAAAAATCATTTTTATTAATGTGTTGATTTTTATTAATTATCTGAACATATTTGCTATATTCTTGAGGACTAGGAACAGAATAAATAGCGGCAACTGAAGCGATAACAATCACATCTTTTCGTCCTATTAATGAATTCATAGTACTTAAACGCAACATTTCAATTTCATCATTTTTTTGCATTGTTTTATCAATAAAAAGATCAATAGATGGTTTATACGCCTCTGGTTGATAATAATCAAAATAACTTACAAAATACTCTACTGCATTTTCAGGAAATAATTCCTTAAATTCCGAGTATAATTGCCCTGCGAGTGTTTTATTGTGTGCCAAAATTAGTGTTGGTTTTTGCAACTGTTGAATAACGTTAGCAATAGTAAAAGTTTTTCCGGTTCCCGTTGCTCCTAAGAGTACCTGCGCGTTGGTAATTTTTAAATTATCAACTAATTGTTGAATTGCTTGTGGTTGATCTCCGGAAGGTTGAAAATTAGTCTTTAACTTAAACATTACCCACCAATTTTTACAATACGTTGTGTTTCTTGTGTTGCGGTTGGTTCTGGTTCTGGAGTTCTAGCGCCTGGAGTTCCAAAATTAAATAAAGTTCTAATAATATCAATGGCCATGTCATAACGCATTTTGTTAAAAATTAATGTACTTTCTTCAATGTATTGTTGAAGTGGATTTTTTTGAGCATAACCACGTAAATAAATTCCATAACGCAGTTTAGTCATTTTATCTATATGATAAGTTCAAAATTTATCTAATGTTGAAATTAAAACTGATTTATGAAAGAAATTTAAAAAGTCTTCAGGTAAAGTTGCAATTCGATTATGATAAATATCCATTAATTGGTTGAAAATTATATTATTTAATCCAGTATAACTAGCATTTATAGCATCTTCCTCAGAAACGTAAAATTCTGGTAAAACTTCACGGAAAGAACTAATTAATTTGGTGTAATCAATTTTATCTCCTTCTTCCGTTCTAATGATAGACTCTTGCGACTTGTGAGAAATAATTAATTTCAACATTCTTTCTACTTTTGCATCCAAACTCTTACCAAGCAAAATTTGATCACGTTGGTCATAAATAACTTCTCTTTGTTTACTTAAAACATTATCATACTCTAACAAATTTTTTCTTGAGTCAAAATTTAAACCTTCAATACGTCTTTGAGCGTTTTCGATAGCTTTAGATAATAATTTACTACGAATCGGTTCATTTCCTAATTTTGCAAACAGTGCTTTAAAACGGTCACTACCAAATCGCATTAATAAATCATCTTCAACTGATAAATAAAAGCGACTTTCACCAACGTCACCTTGACGTCCACTACGACCTCTTAATTGATTATCAACTCTTCTTGATTCATGACGTTCCGAACCGATTACAAATAATCCGCCCAATTCTTTAACTCCTTCACCAAGTTTAATGTCTGTACCGCGACCAGCCATATTTGTTGAAATAGTAACTGTACCTTTTTTTCCGGCATTAGCAATAATTTCAGCTTCTGTCATGTGATTTTTAGCATTTAACACATTGTGCTGAATATTTTTTTCTGTTAACATTCTTGAGATTAATTCCGATACATCAACATTAGCCGTTCCAACAAGAACCGGTTGTCCTTTTGAATGTAACAATTCAATTCTTTTAATCATAGCCTCATATTTAGCCTTTAGATTTCCATAAATTAAATCATTACGATCCCTACGAATAATTGGGCGATTAGTTGGTACGCAAATTACACGCGTGTTGTAAATACTTCTTAATTCATCTTCTTCGGTTTTAGCTGTTCCAGTCATACCACAAATTTTCTTATATAAACGAAAATAGTTTTGATAGGTGATAGTTGCCATTGTTCTAGTTTCTGGTTGAATTTCCACATTTTCTTTGGCTTGAATAGCCTGTTGTAAACCATCACTATATGATCGCCCAATCATAATACGTCCTGTAAATAAATCAACTAGTAAAATTTCCCCATCGCGAACAATATATTCAACATCTTTTGTAAACACATAGTTTGCTCTCAAAGCATTGTGAATAAAATGCAATAATTCACTATTCTCAACATCATATAAATATTTCAAATTAAAAAAAGATTCAGCTTTTTCTTGACCAGAAGAAGTTAATGTTATTCCTTTAGATTCGTCATCTTTTCAGTAATCGCTACCTATTAAGGTTTTTGCAAATTTATCTGTTCTTTCATAATAATTAGCCGAAACTTTCGAACCACCTGAAATAATCAATGGTGTTCTTGCTTCGTCAATCAAAATAGAATCCGCTTCATCAATTAATGCAAAATTCAAGGGACGTTGTACTTTGTCTTCAAAATTTCTTACCATATTATCACGCAAATAATCGAATCCGACCTCGGAGTGAATTGAATATGTAACATCCTTGTGATAAGCTTCTTTTTTTTGTTCTTGCGTTAAAGATTGAGCATTAATTCCAACCGTTAATCCTAAAAATTCCAAAATTTTACCATACGTTGTCGCATCACGATCTGCTAAATATTCGTTAACTGTAATAACATGAACTCCACGACCCGATAAAGCATTTAGGTAGATTGGCATAATACTAGTTAAAGTTTTACCTTCACCAGTTTTCATCTCAGCAATATCACCATGATGCAATATTATAGCACCCATAACCTGTACTTTATAAGGGAATTCTCCCACTATTCTTTTTGAGCCTTCACGAGCAACAGCATATGCTCTTGGCAACATTTCGGATAAAGATTTACCAGATTCCGCTTCGCGACGAAATTTTTCAGTTTCATTCTTAAGAGCTTCATCAGAAAAACGACTATATTCTTCGCGATATGAATCCACTTTTTCATAGATCTCTGTTATTTCCTGAAGAATTTTTTTATCTTCATTAAAAAGTTTTTTAAAAAAAATCATAATCGCCTTTCTATCACTAATTATTATTGTATTATTTCTAAATTAAAAATAGTGAAATTATAAAAGACCCAGATAAATAAGCGAATGAAGTCGTAATAATTCCTAAAAATAAACCGTAGTGTCATGTTTTTGTTATTCTTAAAACTTTTTTTCAGTTAATCAATGTTGTTACAAATAAAACTAAAAAGAAACAAATAACATAAATAATTAACTTAGCAATTCCTTCTTGTGTAATATTAACAAAAGGCATTAGAATTTACCTTTTTTAACATTAATTTGGGAAGTAAAATACTTAATTTGAGAACGAATCAATATTTCATCTTCTTTATTTTTAATATCGTTTAATTTTCTTTGCTCTAATTCCAAAAGTTTTGAAGCGCGAAGTTCATCTACATCTTTTTCATAAACAATTTCATCTGTCAAAATACGGGCACTATTTGGTTCTAAATATAAAAAACCATTCGCAATAACTGCAACAAAAATCTTCTCTCCTTGAGAAAATTTTAAAACTGATGGTTCAATCGGAGCAATAATTGGAGCATGATTTGGTAGAATTCCCGAATACCCATCACTTGTTTTGACATTTAATGAAGTTACTTTTCCTTCGAAAAATATTCCCATTGGTGAAACTATTTTTAAACTAAATTCCATAAATTATTTTCCTAGTTTTGTAGCTTTTTCGATTGCATCTTGAATTGTTCCGCAATATAAAAATGCTTGCTCAGGAAGTTCATCGTGTTTTCCATCAAGTATTTCTTTGAATCCTTGAATTGTATCGTTAATTTGAACGTACTTTCCTTTATTTCCTGTAAATTTTTCCCCTACATGGAATGGTTGTGAAAAGAAGTTACGAATTCGTCTTGCTCGAATAACTGTTTTCTTGTCTTCTTCTGATAATTCATCAATACCAAGAATAGCAATAATATCCTGCAATTCTTTAAATCTCTGAAGAATTTCTTGCACCTTGTTACTTACATCGTAATGATCATCTCCGACAATTGTTGGATCTAGCATTCTTGATGTTGAACTTAATGGATCAACAGCAGGGTAAATTCCAAGTGAAGATAACCCGCGATCTAGAACCGTTCTTGCATCTAGATGTGTAAAGGTTGTTGCAGGAGCTGGGTCTGTTAAATCATCAGCTGGTACATATACAGCTTGAATTGATGTAATAGAACCATTTCTTGTTGATGTAATTCGTTCTTGTAGTTTACCCATTTCAATCGCTAAAGTTGGTTGATAACCTACAGCGGAAGGCATACGACCTAAAAGAGCTGAAACTTCCGAACCTGCTTGTGTAAAACGGAAAATATTATCAACAAACAATAAAACATCTTGATTAAATTTATCACGAAAGTGTTCTGCAATAGTTAAACCTGTTAAGGCAACACGCATTCTCGCACCGGGAGGTTCATTCATTTGTCCAAACACTAATGATGTTTTATCAATAACTCCACCTTCAATCATTTCGTGATATAAATCATTCCCTTCACGGGTTCTTTCACCTACTCCAGCAAAAACCGATAATCCTCCGTGCTCTGTCGCAATATTATGGATTAATTCTTGAATTAAAACGGTTTTTCCAACACCAGCTCCACCGAATAAACCAATTTTCCCACCTTTTGCATATGGACACATTAAATCAATAATTTTAATTCCTGTAACCAAGATTTCAGCACGTGTTGTTTGTTCTTCAAATGAAGGAGCTTCTCGATGAATTGGCATTCTTAATGCGTCTGCTGGAATAGGATTTTTTTCATCAATAGTTTCACCTAAAACGTTAAAGATTCTTCCAAGAGTAATTTTTCCAACAGGTACAGTAATTGGTTGTTGAGTATTTAGGACTTTCATTCCTCTAACCAAACCTTCGGTTGGACCCATAGAAATACATTTAACAATATCATCACCGACATGTTGAGCTACTTCTAAAACTATGTCAATAGAACTATCAATAATTCTTAGAGCATCGTTTAATGATGGCAATTGACCTTGTTCAAATTTAACATCTACAACCGGACCAAGTACTTGAATAATTGATCCATAAATTTTATTTTTTTAGTTTCTTTCATTTCTTACTCCTTATAGAGCTTCTGCTCCACCAACAATTTCCGAGATTTCTGTTGTGATTTTTGCTTGTCTTGCTCTATTATATTCAAGTTCTAATTTTTCTTTTATTTTATTAGCATTATCTGTTGCTGATTCCATAGATTGGCGACGAGACGCTTGTTCTGAGACTTCCGATTCTTTAACAAAACCGTAAATTGAACTATTTAAATAAATAGGCACCATTTTTTGAAGAATTAAACCAACATCCGGTTCAAACTCAAAAATCGTTCCTTCTTTTTGATTATTTTTAATATCTTTTTTTAAAGTTTCCTGATCAATTGGTAATATTTGAACAATTGTTGGTTCATATAAAATTGAATTAATAAACTTGGTGTAACAACAATGGACTTGGCCATATTCTCCCTTATAAATCAACGATAAAATGTTAACAGCTATGACACGAATTTCAGAAAAACTAATAGCATCAACTTTTAAATTAATATTTTCAATAATCTTGATATCGTTGTTTTTGCAAAACATTTTTGCTTTTTTTCCGATAGGAACAACTATATCTTTATCTTTATTAATAACTTTAAGAAGTTTTTTAAATAAATTATTGTTATATCCGCCGCAAAATCCTAGATTAGAAGAAACAATAATAAAAATTTTTTTATCATTTTCGGGTAGAAATAATTTTTTATTTAAACCCCTAACCTCATTAATTTTTACTTGTGAAAAAATCTTTTGAATAGTATCAAATGAAAAACTAAAATAATTTTTTTTGAATCTAGTTCACGTTTTAATTTTTGTAATTTGGCAGTCGAAACTAGTTCCATAGCTCTGGTGATTTTATTAATTGATTTAATCGAAGAAATTCGACGTTTAATCTCTAAACTGTTTGATGCCAAAATTTTCCTTTCCTATTTTTTTGTTATAGTTGCCGCTAATTTAGTTTCTTTTTTTAAGTCTTCAATTGATGGCAAGTTATAGTCTGAATAGTTTTTAATTTTTGAAATAAATTTCAAAGTTACTTTTTTGATTTCATTATGGAAAGCTACTTGTAGTTCCGGCGTGTATTCTTTTACTTTACGTAATTCATTAGTTAAAGAAGAATCATCAAATGAATTTAATAGTTCATCTTTGTAGCTTCCAATTTCATGAATTGGAATATATTTTACATATTTATACTTAACCGTAAATAATATAATTGATTGAAGAATTTGATCAATTGGACTATATTGTTTTTGTTTTAAAATTTCAATAACTCTTTGTCCATGTTCTAAAACTTCTTTCGTTGCTGAATCTACATCACTACCAAATTGAGCGAAAGCTTGTAATTCATTATATTGTGCTAATTCTAATTTTAATGATGAAGCGACTTGCTTCATACATTTTATTTGCGCAGTTGAACCAACCCTAGAAACAGAAATACCACTACTAATCGCTGGGCGAATTCCTGAATTAAAGAAGTCAGAAACTAGGAAAATTTGTCCATCAGTAATTGAAATAACATTAGTTGGAATGTATGCAGAAATATCACCTGCTTGCGTTTCAATGATTGGTAAGGCGGTAATTGAACCACCTCCATAATTTTCGTTTAAACGAGCTGCTCTTTCCAATAATCTTGAATGTAGATAGAATACATCTCCTGGGTAGGCTTCACGACCTGGAGGTCTTCTTAAAAGTAATGATACAGTACGATAAGCAACAGCATGTTTTGATAGGTCATCATAAATTATTAAAACATCTTTCCCATTCTTCATTCATTCTTCTGCAATTGTTATTCCAGTATATGGTGCTAAATATTGCAACGGAGCTGATTCTGAAGCAGTTGCTGAAACAATAGTTGTATATTCTAAAGCATTTTTTTCTTTAAGTTTTTGCACTATTTGAGCGATTGTTGAATTTTTTTGACCAATAGCAACATATACGCAATTAACATTTTTACCACGCTGATTGATAATAGCATCAATGGCAATAGCAGTTTTTCCTGTTTGACGATCTCCAATGATTAATTCTCTTTGTCCCTTACCAATAGGTACGATAGCATCGATTGCCATAATTCCGGTTTCCATTGGTTCATTAACTGATTTTCTTGTCATAACTCCAGGCGCAATTTTTTCAACTTGTGAATGTTTTGATGCTTTAATTAAACCCAAACCATCAATCGGTTCACCAATCGCATTAATAACTCTTCCTAATAATGAATCTCCAACCGGAATTTCAACAACCTTATTAGTTCTTTTAGCTATTTGACCTTCTTTTATTTTTGTATCATCTCCAATGATCATTACAGAAACTGTTGATTCTTCTAGATTAGCAACCATTCCATACACATCATTCCCAAGATCTAATAATTCCCCCATCATAGCTTTATCTAAGCCATAAATGGAAGCAATTCCGTCTCCAACACTAATGATTTTCCCTTGTTCTGACGTATCTACGTTATTTTTATATTGATTAATTTGTTCTTTTATAATCGCAACTATTGATTCTAATTCTTTCGCCATATTAATCCTTTCTTAATAATTCAGTATGGATTGAATTTATTTTATTTGAAATCGTGTAATCTAAAACTACATCCTTAATAACAACTCTAATTCCTCCGATTATTGATAAATCAATATGAGGAATTAAATGAATTTGTTTTCTAAAACGTTCTGAAACTGCTTTTTCAATTTCTTTTTGACGTTTTTCTGTTATTTCATATGCAACATACATGTGACCAACATAAACATCATTTGCTTCATAATATTCATGTAAAAAATGATTCAAAATTTCAGTTAAACACAAAAATTTATTACTTTTCATTAAAATTATTAAAAAATAATAAAAATCCTCGTCAATACGATTTTTAAACGCTTTTTCTAAAAATTTTTCTTTTTGTTCTTTTGATAAAAAGGAAGAGTTAATGAATTCTAAATAATTAGAGTCAATAATTTTTAATAAACTAACAATAGTTTTATAAAAAACTTTAGTCTTATTATTTTCGCGAGCAATTTCAAACAAAGCAAATCCATATGCCTTTGCAACTTGTTTAATCATTAATAATTCCCTCGTACTTCATTAATAAATGAATCAACCATTTTTTCATCAATTTTTATGTCAATATTTTGTGCAATAACTTTTTCAGCTATCAATTTAGCAACTTCAACAACTTCTTTTTTTGTTTCTTGTTGAAGTCGTAAGCGATTTCTTTGGATGTCGCTTTCTGTTTCATCCTTCAAACGTTCACAATGTTCATGAGTTTCTAAAATTAATTTATCTTTTAGTTTCATTGAAGAAATTCTTGCATCTTCAATAATTGATTTAGCTTCTTTTCTTGCGTCTTCAAGCAATATTTTGCGCTGATCCTCTAAGTTTTGAGCTTCTAATTTAGAATTCTCTGCATTTTTAATTGTTGAATCTATATATTCAGTGCGATCATTTAATGATTTTTTAAATGGTTTTCAAACTCATTTAACAACTGCTAGTAAAATCACTCCTGTCGCAATAATATGTGATATTAATGTAGTTAAATTCGGAAATAGATTATTACTAATATCTGGAATATCTATTAAAAAAAACATTACCTATCCTATTTTGAATTTGAACTTGGTCCATAAACGAACATTAAGATCAACGCTGTCAATAATGAGTAAATAGCACCAGATTCAGCAATAGCAGCACCAATAATCATAATCGTACGAACTTTTGGTGCAGCTTCTGGATTTCTACCAATAGCTTCTGATGCTTTACCAGCTGAGAATCCTTGTCCAATTCCAGCACCTAAACAACCAGTTGTAGCCATACCAGCACCCATACCAACTAATCCTCTATTATCAATGTTAATGTTGTCATTAAACACTATTGGTGCATTTGCAACAATGTCCCCCACATTTACTAAATTGATTAATGTATCTAACATTTTATCTCCTTTTTTCATTAAATATTAATAGTTTAACACTATTTGCTCCATTAAAAAAATATCTTATATTTTTCTAACCACATCAACCGATTCATCAATGATTTCAGACGATTTACGTTTAATTAAATTAAATCTACGTTTATGTTCTGATTTTTCTGAATCATGATGTTCTGCTTCTTGACCAATATATGATAAAGTTAAAATCATAAAAATATACGATTGGATCAACCCATCAAAAATATCAAAATAAAAGTGTAATGGTGGGGCTAATAGCCCCCCTAAAATATTGATTGTTAGATCTGTATCATATGGGTTTTTTGAGTCAGTGTTATTAATAAAATTATTATAGGTATTAATCGCTCAATTACTATTAATACGAATTCCTGCGTTTTGAGTCATTGCATAAAATAACGAAAGAATCGTTGCGCCAGCTGTTAAATTTCCAAAAATTCGAAATGTTATCGAAATTAAAGGAGCAAATTGAGTTAATAAATCTAATGGATTTTTTATAAATTTTGTAATAAAACCTAATTTTTGAAAACGTATTCCACAAACATAAATACCTACAAAAGTTACAATTCCTAAAGAGAAAATGATTGTATAATTTGTAGCAATACTATCAAATCCCAGTAAAGTTATTACATTACCTATTCCTAAATACAACACCAAATAAATAGCATACGGGGTAAATCAACGAAAACGAGTTCCCATTACTTCAATAACAGTTTTTTCCATTGATGAAGTAAAATTTTCCATTAATAAAGTAAAACCAGATGGTGCTTGATTTGGTTCTAATTTAGCTAAATTACTTTTATATTTTCAAGCCGCTGTCAATATAATTATTGTTGTGATAATTAATGTTAATAATTGTGGTTGTAAAACGGAAATACTTTGTAAAAAATTAGTCATATTCTTTTTCAGTTATACTTTCTTCGTCCTTGGTGTTCATGTGACCTATTTGAGAAAATTGTTCATCAAATATATAAAGCACAATAATTATTATAATAATGATACTAATTTCTATTAAAAAACCAAAAAGATTAAAATAGTCAGGTAATAAAACTATAGGTAGCAATAATAACCCGCAAAAAATTAAGTTAAAAAATACAAACATTCAATAAAAATGTTTTGCAGATTTTGGTCTTATTTTTGCTTCCTTAATAAAAATATCTATCACAAATCTACTTATTAATCCACGGATAATTCCGATTGCTCCACCTAATAACCCACCTAAAATTCAAGAATAATGAACAATATCGACCAATCATAAAATGAAAAAAATTAGTGTCACAACTGCAACACTAATTAAAACATATAAATTAATTTGTTTTTGAGTAAGTAATTTTTTATTTTCCATTATGAATTTAGAGGAAATTTTCTTGTTAATTCTTGCACTTCTGTTTTTAATTTTTTTAGAATTTCTTCATCGTTACCACAAGATAAAGCTCTGTCAATTATATCAACTACCTGAGAAAATTCCTTTTCTTTAAAACCACGAGTTGTCATAGCTGGAGAACCTACTCGAATTCCGCTAGTTTTCATTGGACGTTCTGTATCATTTGGCACAGAATTTTTATTACATGTAATATTAATCGAATGTAAAAGATTTTCTGCATCCTTACCTGTAATTCCATATTTTGATTTAACATCAATTAAAACTAAGTGATTTTGCGTTCCTTTACCAACAACACGGTAACCTCTATTAAGAAATTCATTAGCCATGATTTTTGCATTTTTAACAACTTGTTCTTGATAAATTTTGAATTCAGGTTTTAATGCCTCGACAAACGCAATAGCTTTACCAGCAATTAAATGCATTAATGGCCCTCCTTGGTTTCCAGGAAAAACAGCCGAATCTACCGCCTTCGCTAATTCGGCTTTACATAGTATAATTCCTCCTCTTGCACCTCTCAAAGTTTTGTGAGTAGTTGATGTAACTATATCTGCATAGGGAACAGGAGTTGGATGAACTCCTGCCGCTACTAAACCCGCTATATGAGCCATATCCACCATTAAATATGCTCCAACTTCATCCGCAATCTCACGGAATTTTTTAAAATCAATAATTAAAGGGTATGCGCTAGCTCCAGCAACTATAACACGTGGTTTATGTTCATGTGCTAATTTTCTAACTTGCTCATAGTCTATTTCATCTCTATCATTTAATCCATAGGCAATAGCATTGTATACTTTTCCACTAAAATTCAATGCAAAACCATGCGTTAGGTGACCACCAGCATCTAACGACATTCCTAATATTGTTTCTCCTGGTTTCAATATTGAGGCATATGCGCAAGCATTAGCCTGACTACCAGAATGTGGTTGAACATTTGCATGTTCACAACCGTAAATTTTTTTCAAAGCCTCAATTGCAAAAGATTCAACTTTGTCAACATATTCACAACCTCCATAATAACGACGGTTTGGATAACCTTCTGCATATTTATTAGTTAAAATGCTTCCACTCACTTTTAAAACGTCATTACTTACAAAATTTTCACTAGCAATTAATTCTATATGTGTTTCTTGTCGTGTTTTTTCTTCTTGAATGTATCCATATAATTCATTAATTGTAAAATTCATAATCCCTACCTTATTTGCTTTGTTGTTCCGTCTTCCTTCAATTCTAAAATAGTTGAAGGATTATTAAAAACAAAACCTATTTCATTATAAATTAGAAAATCAATTGATTCCTCGAAATTTTTCATTAGTTCATTAATATTATTTATTGGCTCTTCGCCAGATAAATTACAACTTGTTGATACTAACGGGCCCGTTCTTCTTAGAAAGTTTTGCAAAATTCTATTATCCGGAACTCGAACACAATCAATATCACCATTCCATTTTTTTAAGAGAAAGCTATATGGTCCTGGTCAAAAAGAATTCAATGTGGTAATTTGATGTTGATTTAAATCGAAATAAATAATTACTTCTTCAATCGAAGAAATTAAAATAATAAATTTCTTATTTTTGTCTCTATTTTTAATCTTGCAAATTTCTTGAAGTGATTTTTTATCATCTCACGAACATGAAAACCCAAAAATAGTATCTGATTGAAGAATAAATGGTTTATTTTTAATTAATTTGATATCAATGTCGATAATATTATATTTTTTCATACTAGTAAAAATCTACATTTCCCTAAGTCGTCTCTTAAGAAATTATAATTAAATTTTCTCCTAGTTAATAATTTTATTAAATCTCTTTCCTGATCATAACCTATTTCAAAAGCTATTAAAAATTTATCATTATTCATTACTCTTTTATAATTACGTAGAACTTCTTTATAAAAATGTAAATGATCGTTATTCTCAGGAACTAATGCGTAATATGGTTCATATTTAATCGTTTCTATACTAATTTCATTAGGATTTTTAATGTATGGTGGGTTGCAAACCAACACATCAAAATTATATCTTCCAACAAATTTCTCTAAAATGTCTGATTGAACAACACCTACATTTTTTTTTCTAACTAACGATTGAAGATTTTTATTAGCTACTTGTAAAACTTCATCATATTTATCGCTCAAAAAAACATCTCTACATTCCACTCTATTAGCGATTGAAATTCCGATGTTCCCGCAACCTGTGCACAAATCTAGAACTTGAGGTTTATGGAAGTTTTGTGCAATTAATTTAACTACTATGTGAACCAATTCTTCCGTTTCTGGGCGAGGAATTAATGTTTTTTCGTTAACATAAAAATAATCGCTGCAGAAAAAAACTTGGTTTGTGATGTATTCGATTGGGTAATTGACTTTTAGTTTTTGGAAAGAATTATTAAATAGGTCAATATTAAAATTAATTTTTTCTTCTCTTTTAATTCAAAATTCCTCTAAATTAATTTTTTGGAAATAGCAAATTAACTTCTTTAAGTTAGTTGTGTTTTGAATTTGGGGTTTTAGATCGTTATACAAATCTAAAAGATTTTTATATTCCAGATTTTTCAAGCATTTCTCTTTGGTCAAAAGCCATTAGTGAAGTTATTATCTCGTCAAGATTTCCTTCCATTACTATATCTAATTTATTTAATGTTAGGTTAATACGGTGATCAGTTAAACGATTTTGGGGATAATTATATGTTCTAATTTTTTCAGCTCGCATTCCTGAACCAACAGCTAATGTCCGAATATCATGAATTTTCTTCGCCTCTTCTGCCTTTTTGGTTTCATAAATTTTACTTCTAAGCATACGCATAGCTTTTTCTTTATTATCGTGTTGACTTCTTCCATCTTGACTTGAAACTACAACTCCTGTTGGCATATGTGTAATTCGTACCGCAGAATCTGTAACATTAATATGCTGTCCACCAGCTCCTGATGCGCGGTATGTATCAATTCTTAAATCTGAAGCATTTATTTTTACATCAACATCCGTTGCCTCAGGCAAAACGGCAACAGAAGCTGTAGAAGTGTGAACTCTTCCCTTGTTTTCTGTTGCTGGAACTCTTTGAACACGATGGACACCTGATTCATATTTTAATTTTTTGTAAACATTTTTACCTTTAATTAAGAAAGATATTTGACTAAACCCACCAGCAGGAGAATCATAAGCTTCTTGAACTTCGATTTTTCAATTTTGAGTAGCTGCATACTTAGAATACATATCGAATAAATCACTAGCAAAAATGTTTGCTTCGTCTCCACCTGCAGCGCCTCGAATTTCAACAATTACATTTTTATCGTCATCAAGATCTTTAGGTAATAGTGAAATTTTAATCTCTTCCTCTATTTCTTCTAATTTATGAGGTAATTCTTTTAATTCTTCTTTCGCTAGTATTGATAACTCTTCATCACCAAGTTCTAAAATTTCCTTGCATTCAGCAACATTTCGTTCAATATTTAAATATTTCTGAAAAAGAAGAGCGACTTCTTCAATTTCTTTAATTTTAATATTAATATCTTTTACTTTTGTGAAATCCGAAATTATAGATTCATTTTGTAAATCATTTTGGAAATGTAAATAATTTTGAAGGATAGTGTTTAATCTATTTTTTAAAGCGTTATTCATATTTAAGCTAATAAAATTCAACATAATACAAAAAAACAAGCATTTGCTTGTTATTTTGTATTATATTTTTTGTTAAATTTTTCTACTCTACCAGCGACATGGTTGTAAGTTCTTGCTCCTGTATAGAAAGGATGGCAATTTGAACAAATATCAATAGATAACTTGTTCTTAACTGATTTAACGTCATGACATTTTCCACATGTTGAACATGTTACTTTATGGTCGATAGTTTGTGGGTGAATATTTTTTTTCATTTTTACCTCCTGTGAATGCTAAAGAATATTGCTTTAAAACAATATACTATAAAAATTTAACATGTTTTACAAAAATTGTCAATTTCTAAACATCAAAGGTGTCCTTATTTTCGTGATGACCCAAAGTTTTTCCTGAACTAATTCTTTTAGTTTCGTATTGCTCATGAATTTTCATTCATGCGTAATAAAAAACAACAAGTGCAGCAAGTGTAAAAATTGTAAATGTCAATCAAGTAAAAAATGCAGGTTCGATGTTTTCTGATTTCGATCATGGATCGAGTGGAATGTTTTTATCGGTAAAAATATATTCATTCTTAATTTGCGAAAAAACAATAATTAATAAAGAATTAGTGTTGTAATATGGAGTTTTATCAGTAGTATCGTTAAAGTCACTTAGTCCTGAAATATATTGCTGAATTCTAGTTTTTTGCAATAATGCATATGCCCGGTCAGAATCCCCTAAATTGTCTAATAAAAAATATAAATAATTTATAGAAGTATCATTGTTGCTATTAATAATATTAAATAAATTATTAATAACATTGTCTGAAAATGTCGAAATGCGTTGTTCAGTTGATGTTATTTGGTCTAAATTAATTAACAATTTGCTAAACATTTCAGTTTGATTTGCCCGATAGTAGTTTTGTAGTGATGGTAAGAATGCAATCGAATTATTTGTTCATGAACTTGTTTGTGAAAAATCTAATTCACCTCTTGTCAAGAAATTAGCAAATTGAAAATCATTTAAATTTGATGCACTACTAGGATCATTAGATGGATTTATATTCATTTGTATATATTCATAAAATTCTGAGTTATTAGCTAATACACTTGGTCTAATAAAATTTTTAAAAGATGAATCAGGAAGTGGTCGTAGATATGCGTTATAAAAAAAAGCAGTTGTTGAATTTTTTTCTATTAAAACATTATTGTTTTTACTTAATTGTGATGATCAATAAAAAGCATTTTTTAGATTATTAAAAAAAGAATTAATATAATTTATTGTTTTTGTTTGATTATTATTTTTACTAAAATCTGAATTAATAGCAACATTCCCAAGCGAAGGATCAGTGTTTAACGTGTTAAATAATAATCATCACGATGGATAACTAGATAAATATGTATTGTTCGGTTGAACAAAAAAATTCACGATTGTTTGAAAATTAAATTGATTGTTATCGTTATAATTCGAGAAAGTATTAGGGGTAGTATTTTTAATACCCATTTCTTGACAAATTTTTTCTACACTACTTATTATTGACTTTGTATTATTACTTACATAATTGGCATCATTAACATTTGGACCTGATCCGTACAAACTACTAAAAACCGGTGTTCCAAAAAAATTAGCATCCCCGAATAAAGAATTTCATGCACTACCTGTATAAGTAATTATTCCCTTATTATCAACTTTAAAAGTAACTCCTGGTGCGCTAAATAAAGTTGTTTCTATTCCGATTCAATCTGTCAAAATATTCGCCTCCACCGAACCAGGGTTAGGGGTTGGATTATCTAAAATTTGAATAATTTCGTTTTTGAATCGATCATCTGCTGGTAAATATGCAAAATTAACAAAATTAATAAATCAATATTGCAAGATTTTCGCCATATTTAAATCTGTAGGAATATTTTTATTTATGAATGTTTGATAATCATTAAATGGATAATTAATGGATTGCGTTAAATTGTCTCTTTTTTCATTTTGATTAAGTTTGAAATTCATTAAGGATGATGACGTTAAAAAAATTAACGCTATTCCTAATAATTTTTTTGTAACCAAAAATTTTTTCATAATTAGATTTTATCTTTTTTTAAACAAAAAGTGCCTTAGGTACTTTGTATTTAATTAATTAAGCTTTGTTGTCTGAACCAAATAATTTGATTTTTTCAATTATAACTCTTTTTGTTTCTTTAATACCAAAACCTATAATTTTACGTGGGTCATAGCCTTTATCTGCTTGATCCATTTTATTAGCAAAATATTTATTTAAAGCATGAGCAAAAGCATCTTGACATTCCGTATTTACATTAATTTTTGACTGTCCTGATTTAATCGCTTTAACTATATCAGCATCTGGAATTCCACTTCCACCATGTAACACTAACGGAATATCTGCTTTAGAGGAAATGGTTACCATTTGCTCGAAACCTAATTTTGGAGCTCCATTATAATGACCATGAACACTTCCAAGAGTTGCAGCCAAGAAATCTATTCCACCTTCTTTAGCCATTCTAATACATTCATTTTCATCTGCGTAAGTAGCAGCACTTCCGCCGTGAACGCCATCTTCTTCTCCAGCAACTAAACCTACTTCACCTTCAACAGAAATCCCTTTTGGTTTGCACATTGCAACAACTTCTTTCGTGATTCTAATGTTTTCATCAATTGAGAAATGAGATCCATCAATCATTATTGAGCTAAATCCAGCATCTACTGCTTTTTTAGCAGATTCAATTGATGATCCGTGATCTAAATGAACAGCTACAGGAACAGTTATATTTAAATCGATCATTAAATTAGTAACAATTCCAACAACTGTATTATAACCTCCAAAATATTTAGCAGCTCCTTCACTAACACCTAAAATAATTGGAGAATTTGTTTCTTGTGCTGCTTCTAAAGCGGCTCTCGTTCACTCTAAGTTATTAATGTTAAATTGACCAACAGCATATTTTCCTAATTTTGCTTTTTTTACCATTTCAGCTGCACTTACGTAATTTTTAATTCCAAAATCTTTAAATTTTTTCATATTTTTCCTTTTTACTTAATTTCTTATAACTTTCTATATTGTATAATAGAAGCGCTAATTTTTATACTTCATTTTTAATGAAGCCTTTACTAAACCAATAAATAATGGATTTGGGTTAGTTAAATTATTTTTAAACTCAGGGTGATATTGTGATGCTATAAAAAATGGATGATTTTCTAACTCAACAATTTCACATAAATGATTGTCTGGATTTATTCCAGAAAAGATCATTCCATGTTTTTCAAATTCTTTAATGTATTTTGAATTAACTTCATAGCGATGTCTATGACGCTCTTGGATTATTTTCTGGCCATAACATTCATAGGCTAAGGAATTATTTTTTAATTCACAATTATAATTCCCTAATCTTAAAGTTCCACCTTTTTCATCTTGTTCAGATTTCCCCCTAATTATATGAACAATAGGGTGATCTGTTTCTGGATCGAATTCAGTAGAATTAGCAGTTTCATAGTTTAATATATTTCTAGCAAATTCCACTAAGGCTAATTGCATCCCTAAACATATTCCCAACATCGGAACATTGTTTTCACGAGTATATTTAATAGCTAAAATTTTACCTTCAACACCTTCATAACCAAATCCACCAGGAATGATTACACCATCAACATTTCTAAATTGTTCTTGAATGTTAGAATTATTCAATTTTCTTGCATTAATCATTTTTATTTTAACTTTTGCTAAGTTATGGAAACCGGCAATTTTGGCAGATTCAATGACAGATTTATAAGCATCTTCTAGTTCAATATATTTACCAACTAAACCAATTGTAATTTCTTTATTCAAATTCTCAATTTTATTTATTAATGAATACCAATTATCTAATTTAATTGGATTATTCAATAAACCTAATCTTTCAATAACACGTTGGTCAAATTCTTGATTATGTAAATAAATTGGAATTTTGTAAATGTTGTCCACATCAATAGCTTTCATCACACAATTTGTTTGAACATTACAAAACATAGAAATTTTTTCTAAAACCTCATTTTCCAAATCCTCTTCACATCTTAAGACCAAAATATCGGGTTGAATACCAATTCTTCCTAACTCTTTTACAGCAAATTGTGTTGGTTTTGTTTTAATTTCATTGTTAACACGAATTTTTGGAACTAAGGTTACAAAAATAAACATAACATTTTCGCGTCCCTTTTCTAAATAAATTTGACGTGCAACTTCAACGAATGGATAAATTTCAATATCTCCTACCGTTCCACCAAATTCAACTATCAAAACTTCTGATTTTGATTCCTCAGCTGTGCGATAAATATTATTTTTAATTTCATCTGTGATATGAGGAACAACTTGAATTGTTTTTCCTAAAAAAGTTCCTTTTCGTTCTTTAATTAAAACATCATAATATATCCTACCTGCTGTGATGTTAGAATTTTTGGTTAATTCAACAGATGTAAAACGTTCATAGTGTCCTAAGTCTAAATCTGTTTCTCCGCCATCTTTGGTTACAAAAACTTCCCCATGTTGATATGGGTTCATAGTTCCTGGATCGATATTTAAATATGGATCGCATTTCTTATTAAAAATAGAAATACCACGAGCTTTAAGTAATGCTCCCAAACAAGAACTAACTATTCCTTTTCCAAGAGAAGATACAACTCCCCCTATAACAAAAACGTATTTTTGATTTTGTTTACTATTCATCATCTTCGCCTGATGTTGTTGAATTATCTTCAAATCCATCTAGCATTTCAGATGCTGTTGTATCCGATAAGTCTTCATCGTCTATTTTATCTAAATCGTCATATTCACCAGATGAAACTACAACATCATCAAGAACATTGTTAATATTTTGGTCAATAGTTTCGTCTAAATCGTCTTCAAAAATAGTTGTTGTATCAATGTGGTCATAAATTGATGATATTTCCATTTTGACATCATCAAATTTATAATTTTTTCTTAAACCTCAATTGTTATTTCCGCGCATTACAAATCTTTTATCTAAAAGCAATGTCATATAAAAAGCATTAATTTCATCTGAGTTTTTTGGTAAACCTAATTCTCTAGATACCAATTCTCATAATTTATAAAACTCAATCGGAGTTTTCTCGCGTTCTAATAATTTATACGCTATATCTTCGTATCTACTCATTCTTTTTTCTCCCTACATTTCAATTTGTTTATTTAAACATAAAATTATAAAAATTTCATCTAATAACTTTTTAATTATATAAATAAAATTCAATTTTTTATTAGTCTTAATTAAATTATTTTCGTCAATAATTTTTGTATCTGAATAATATGAATGAAACATTTTTGAAAAATTACTCAAGTAATGAAATAGATAATGGGGGTCATTATCCTTTATACATTTGTCCAAAACTTGATTAAAATTAGACATTTCCAAAATAATTTCTTTTTCTTTTTGTAATTCTATTAAATATTCATTAGTGAAACTAAAGGAATTTATTTTTTTTAATAATTTCAAACAACGAACATATGCATAACAAAAATAATAATATGGATTTTCGTTACCTTTAGAAAAGGCAATATTCATATTAAAATCTATTTTAGATGTTAATGGTTGTGATATAATCATGCATTTTGTAACATCAGCGTTAACTTCACTAACTAAATCTCTAAAATACACGCTTGTTCCTTTTCTTTTTGACATTTTGTATTCAGAATCATCTTTAATTAATCTAACCAATTGCATTTCGCAAATTTCTAATTTGGCTGAATTATAACCCAGCATTTCTATACTAGCCTTTAATCTAGGAATGTAACCGTGATGATCTGCTCCAAAGATATTAATATATTTGTCAAAATTTTGACTAAATTTTCAATCATGTAGTGTTATGTCATTCACAAGATATGTGTATTCACCATTTGATTTTTTTAATACGCGATCTTTGTCATCACCGAAAATAGTAGTTTTTAAAATCAATGCATTATCATTTTCATAAGTAAATTTATTTTTGGATAGTTTTTGCAAAATTAATTTTGAATTTTTTTCTAATGATTTTTCCGAAATTCAATTTAAGTCATCAATAAAAAGACCAATACTTAATAAATCTTTTTTTATTTCCCTTAAAAAGAATCCATAACTAAAATCTAAAATTTGTTGGTGTATAGTTGCGGATAATCTATTTTTGTTTGCAAAATCGATATCCAATAAAGATTCATTGTACTTTTCAAAAAGTTTTTTTGCGCACTCACTAATTTCCTCACCTTTGTAATAATCTTTCATCGTTTCTTCATCAAGTGTTAGGTGATTATTACATTGTTCAATGGCATATTTTATATAAACGCTATTTACAAGATTATTCATTTGAGCGCCTGCATCATTAATGTAATAACATTTAGTAACGGAATAGCCTTTTGTTTCATAAAGTTTAGATAATATTAGCGAAATAACAGAGTTTCGCGCATGACCTATATGTAAATATCCTGTGGGATTTGCTGATACAACTTCAATCATCAATTTCTGATAATTTTCAATTTTGTTTATTTTGATGTTTTGATTTTTATCTAATATTGATTGCAAAAGTTCATTATAAAAACTATTTGTTAAAAAAAAATTTATAAAACCTGGTCCAGCAATTTCAATTTTTTCGAAACAATCACTTTTTTTTAGTTTTTCGACAATAATATTTGCAATTTCAATTGGCTTCTTATTGTTATCTTTGGCAATTAGTAAAGCTATATTTGATGATCAATCGCCCTGTGATGAAATTTTAGGAATGTCTAATTTAATTTTTGAAGGGATTGACTTTAAATTTGATTTTTCGCAAGCTTCTAAAATTAAAAATTCAATTTTATTTTTAGCCATATAACGCCTCATTATAGTAAAACATCATCTCAACTTTATCAGTTTCTGATTTTAATTGACCTAAAATTTTACTTTCCTCGTCAATTCTTTTAATGTCTTTCGTATTTGTCATAATCAAAATATTCTCTTTTTCAGAACAATAGTTTTTATAAAAGTTGATTTCGGGAATACCTTTTGTAATAAAATACTTATAATTATCGCCAAATTTTTCCTTTAATAATTTTGATTTTTCCGCATAAATTTTATGGTTAAATTTTTCAGCCACAAAGAAATTGTGTCTCTTGAAAGTAGAAACTAAAATTTTTAATACCTCATCATTTTCCTCTTCTAAATTATTTATGTAAGTAAAAAAAACAAAGTCATCTAATTTTAAATAGTTATTAAGTTCAATATCTTTTCCATTTAATAGCGGTTCTATTAAATGATAATCATTTTTCAATTTGAAACCTAAAGACACTATATCCTTTAGTCTTGTAATTATTTGCACAAAATGTTGTTCTGTGCGAAGAGATTTTGGATGAAAATATATTTGTTTATAAGCAAAGTATCTTGCAAGAAGATAGTTTTCAATTGATGGTATTCCTTTTTCGGTAATAAATAAGTCTGATTTTTCGTATTTCAAACATCGCAAAATCCACTCTAAATTCAATTCACCATAACCTGTATTAGTATAATAACTATCACGTAACAAGTAATCCAGTCGGTCAACATCAAGTTCAGAAGAAATTAACTTACAAAAAGCTTTATTTTCATACTCTTTATTAATTAATTTAATAATATCGTTTAAAAAGTCTGCCCCAAAATTTTTAACAATAACGTGATGAATTTCGGTGTCTTTTGAAAGAATTATTTTTTTAGTTCAATCTTCATGGTGTTGGTTAGAAATTAATTCAAAATTATGAGAAAGTGGTCCATGACCTATATCATGTAGTAGAGCCGTGCACATTAAAAGATTTTTTTCATAATCTGTTCAATCGTTGCCTATATACTCAGTCACAAGTTTTCGCATAATTTCGTAAGCGCCCAAAGAATGCGCAAAACGAGTGTGAGTAGCTGATGGATACAAAAAACTACCTAAACCTAGTTGTGTAATGCGACGTAATCTTTGAAATTCTATTGTATCTATAATATCTCGGATTTTTTTGTCAAAAATAATAATATTTTTGTGAATTGTACATCGGATAATATCACAATTATTAATTAACATTACTTAAACCCTTCAAATTATTAACGACTCTTTCTTTTCCCAATACAAAAATCGTTTTAGCTAGTTCTGGTCCGTGTTCCCTATTAGTTAATAATAATCTCACTGACATAAATAACGGTTTTCCTTTTAAATCTAAATTAGTTGAACATTCCTTGATCAAGGAAGAAATATTTATTTCATTTCAATCCATTTTTGATAAATTATTCTCTAAATAATCTTTAATTTCATTTCACTTTGGATTAACATCATTCAATAAATTTAAAATTTTATTTTTATCTACGATATTTTTTTCATCTTTATAAATTCACTCAGTCAATTTTTTCAAATCATTAAAGCAAGAAATTTCTCTTTTATACAATAATGCAATCGTAGGAGTTAATTCAATATCAGGCAAATATTTTAAAGACTCTGTGACATATTCAGCATCAGACATTTTTTTAATATACTCAGTATTAATTCAATTTAATTTTTGAACATCAAACTTTGAAGGTGATTTACTCAACCTTTTTTCGTTAAATTCATTAATAATTCTTGTACTTGTCATTATTTCTTGAGTATGTTCAGGAGATCATCCAAGTAGTGCTAAGAAATTAAAAATTGCAGATGGTAAATATCCGCTGTTTTTATATTGTTCAATAAATTGCATCAATGATTCATCGCGTTTTGAAAGTTTTTTACCTTCACTATTTGTTATTAATGTTAGATGACCAAATATTGGTGGTTGTCATTTCTTAATTTGGTAAATAGCCAATTGTTTGGGAGTATTGGCAATATGTTCTTCTCCGCGGAAAACATGAGTGATTTCCATTAAATGGTCATCAATGACTACAGCAAAATTATATGTTGGAATTCCATTACTTTTTATAATTACATAATCATCAATATCATTTGAATTAATCGAAATTCTACCTCTAACCACATCATTTCATACAAATTCCAAATCTTTTTGAATGTTTAGGCGAATTGTTGGTTTTATTCCGATTTTTTTTCTTTCTTTAATTTCCTCTGTAGATAATTTTAAACAAGCTTTATCATATCTAAATGAGAAGATGCCTTTTTTCTCAGCAATTTCTCTTTTCTTATCTAATTCTTCTTCAGTACAAAAACAATAATAAGCATGACCTTGTTCTATCAATTCTTCAGCGTATTTTAAATAAAGATCAAATCTCTCTGATTGAATGTAAGGACCATGAGATTGATTTTTTGTTCTAATAGATTCATCTGCAATTATTCCTAATCATTCCAAATTATCCAGCTGAGAGTCTATACCTGTTGCAACATTTCTTTTAACATCTGTATCTTCAATACGAATTAAAAAATCACCATCATAATGTTTAGCAAATAAATAATTAATTAATGCTGAGCGAGCTCCTCCGATGTGAAGTTGCCCTGTTGGACTTGGTGCATAACGAACTCTGATTTTTTTCATACGAATATTATTATAAAGGTTTTATTAAATATTTCATATCAACACAAAGTCTAGCAATAAATGATGCTAAATCAATATTTGAAATTAAAGGAACTCCATTAGCTATGGCAAATTGGCGCATTTCCTGTAAATTTTTTCTAGATTTGCTATTTGATGAAGGGGTATTAATAATAAAACTTAATTTTTCCTTACTAATTAAGTCAATAATGTTGTTATCTTTTCCTAATTTCTGCACTACAGTTGTTTTAATGCCATTATTTTTAAGATACGTATGTGTCCCAGGTGTTGCATATATTTTGTATTGCAATGAATCTCATAATTTAGCAGATTCTAGAATTTTTTCGTGATAAGAACTATGACAAGAAATTATTATTGAATGATGTTTTAATAAATCCTGTCCGGCACTTAATAGTGCTTTGTATAAAGCCTTACTAAAATCAATATCTATTCCGATAGATTCACCTGTTGATTTCATTTCTGGTCCTAGCAGTAAATCTGAAATTTTTCATAATTTGGCAAAACTAAATACCGGTCCTTTTATGTAAAAAACACTATGATCCTCGGGAGCTATATTTTTAATCATATTTTTAATTTTTTGTCCCGCCATTACTTTAGCTGCCATTTCAATAACATTAATTTTTCTAGCTTTACTTATAAAGGGAATTGTACGACTACTTCTTAAGTTAATTTCTAATAAATAAACTTTTCCGCCATCAACAATTAATTGAGCATTCATTAATCCAATGACATTTAATTCCTGACTTATCTTTTTCATATAATTTACAATTGTCGACTTATCTTTTTCTGAAATAGAAATAGTTGGATAAGTTGTTGTCGAATCCCCACTATGAACTCCCGCTCTTTCAATGTGTTCCATAATTCCAGGAATAAAGATATCCTTACCGTCAGATACAACGTCAACCTCTACTTCAATACCATTAATATATTTATCAATTAGGATTGTTAAATTTTTATTCGTTTTAGAAGGTTTAATATTATTTAGATATTCTAGATCTTCATCACTACGAAGAATTTCCATTGACTGCCCGCCTATAACGTAACTAGGTCTTGCCATGACTGGGTAACCAATTTTTTTAACAATTTTTTTAGCATCTTCAACACTTTTCGCATGTCCGTGCTCTGGCGACAAAATGTTCAATTTATCCAATACTTTAGCAAATTCTTCACGGTCTTCTGATTTGTCAATATTTTCTAATGATGTACCTAAAATTAAAACATCCTCATTTATTAAATATTTCGTTAAATTTAATGCGGTTTGACCACCAAATTGTAACACAACAGAGTTTGGTTTTTCTAATTGAATAATGTTCATCACATCTTCATAAGTAATAGGTTCAAAATATAATTTATCAGCGATAGTATAATCTGTCGACACTGTTTCAGGGTTATTATTAACGATAATAACCTCGTATCCTAACTTTTTAAAAGCTCATATGCTATGTACTGTTGAATAATCAAATTCAACTCCTTGACCTATTCTAATTGGTCCAGATCCGATAATTAAGATTTTTTTGTTTTTGGAAACTACTGATTCGTTTTCTAATCCATAAGTTGAATATAAATATGGTGTAGTTGCTTTAAATTCAGAAGCGCAAGTATCAATAATCTTGTAAACTGGTAAAATTTTGTTATTTTTTCTTAAATGAAAAATTTCCTTTTCCGTTGTTTCCCAAGAACATGCAATAAAATGGTCTGATATACCGTATTTTTTTGCCTCTTTTAATATTTCTAAATTATTCTTATTTCCTTCAACTAACTCTGTTAAATCCACAATTTTACGGAATTTATTTAAGAAATATTTTGTAATTTTAGTGTTTTGATAAATTTCCTCAACCGTTACACCTTTTTTTAAGGCAGCAAAAATTTGATAAATTCTATATCCATTAGGAATATTTATTTGTTTTAACAATTCTTCTTTTGATAATTGGAGAATTTTTGAATCTCATATAAAATCTTGTTCTATTTCCAGTCCGCGAATTGCCTTTAAAAAAGATTCTTCAAAGTTACGACCAATTGCCATTACTTCACCAGTTGCTTGCATTTGAGTTGAAATAATATTTTTTTCATTTCTAAATTTATCAAATGGGAATCTAGCTAACTTGGTAACAATGTAATCGATTGCTGGTTCTAATGATGCTTTAACGTTTTTATTTTTATCGTTATAAACTATTTCGTGGAGATTTTTTCCAATTGCAATTTTTGCTGAAATTTTAGCAATTGGATATCCTGTTGCTTTAGAAGCCAATGCACTACTTCTAGAAACACGTGGATTAATTTCAATAACATAAAATTTTTCACTATATGGGTCTAAAGCTATTTGAACGTTACAACCACCTTCAATTTTTAAATGTTTAACTATTTTTAAAGATGCATCTCTTAAAATTTGATATTGCTTATTAGTTAAAGTCAATGATGGAGCAACAACCATTGAATCACCTGTATGGATACCAACTGGATCAATATTTTCCATGTTACATACAATGATTGCGGTGTCATTTGAATCACGCATTACTTCGTATTCAATTTCTTTATAACCATAAATCGATTTCTCTACTAGACATTCACCAATTGGTGATAATCTTAATCCTCCACTCAAAATCTCATGTAGTTCTTCTTTTGTATTTGCAATTCCTCCGCCGGCTCCGCCCATTGTGTATGACGGCCTAATAACAACAGGTAAACCGATTTCTTCAATGAATTCCTCAGCTTCTTCTATACTCTTTACAACAGAAGATGGAGCTACGCTTATATTAATATCTTCCATTGTTTTTTTAAAAATTAAACGATCTTCTGCTGCTACGATTGCATCGATACTAGTTCCTAAAATTTTAACGTTATATTTTTCAAGAATTTTTTCTTTATGCAATTTAAATGTCAAATTTAAAGCAACTTGACCACCTAAAGTTGGCAAAATAGCATCTGGTCTTTCGCGTGAAATAATTCATTTAACGAAATCAACTTCTAATGGTTCCATGTAAACTTTAGAGGCAATTGTTGAATCTGTCATAATTGTGGCAGGATTGGGATTAACAAGAATCACTTCATAACCTTCTTCTTTTAAACTTAAACAAGCCTGTGTTCCACTATAATCGAATTCTGCGGCCTGTCCAATAATAATTGGTCCAGACCCAATAACAAGAATTTTTTTAATATTTTTTGTCATTATTTCATCTCCTTTATAAAGTTGATAAAATCATCAAAAATTACTCCGGCGTCATTTGGTCCTGGCGCTGATTCTGGATGAAATTGTGTACAATAAATTTTTTTAGTTTCTGAATATAATCCTTCAACTGAATCATCATTAACTGATGAATATAAAATTTTAATATCTTTTGGAAGCGTAGTTTCGTCAACTGCATAATTGTGATTTTGACTAGTTATAATTACTTTATTTGTTAAATTATTAATCACAGGATGATTAGAACTATGATGCCCATATTTCAATCGATAAGTTTTAGCGCCCAAACTCAAACCGATTAATTGATGCCCTAAACAAATTCCAATAACCGGTTTTTTCCCTAAAATGCTTTCAATTTTATTTACTCACTCTTTTAATTCTGCAGGATCTCCCGGTCCATTACTTAAAAAAACCCCATCAAATTCTGGATTCATTAACTCTTTTGCTGTGACATTTGGCGAAAAAATAGTAGTTTCCACGTTATGCTTGTGAAATTCTTGAACAATATTTTTCTTTGCCCCGAAATCTACAAAAGCAATTTTCAACAAAGTGTGTTTTGGTTTTTCCTCTTTTCAAGTTCTATTTGTTACTTTTGAAACGTGCGATGATGGATTAAATTTTTTAACTTCTTCTAAAATAGCATGAGTGTCAGCATCTATTTCGCAGATGCATCCTCTCATGCTACCTTTTTCACGAATAATTCTTGTCAAAGCTCTCGTATCAATACCTTCAATTCCAACAACATTATTATCTTCTAAAAATTTATCTAAGCATAAAATAGAATCAAAATTAGAATAATTCTTTTCTACTTCCTGAACAACAAATCCGGCTACCTGGATTTTTTCGGATTCCATGTCCTTTTTCGTTATTCCATAAATACCTAAAACAGGGAACGTCATTACTAATATTTCTTGGTTATAACTAGGATCAGTTAATGCTTCTTCGTATCCCACTAGTGATGTATTAAAAATAAAATCACCAAAAGTTATACCTTTTTTTCCAAAAAAGAAACCTTTCATTTCAGTTCCATTTTCCAATATAATTTTTGCATCATGTTTTCTCATTTGAAAACTCCTTGCCATGATTACTCTATTAAATATATCATTTTCGATGCTAATTTTTTATAAATTTTATTTGTTCATTGATAATCATTATTTCAGGAATACCAAAAAATGTTTTTTGCAAGAATGGAGTATTCTTTGATTTTGATTGAATAGTTCCTTCTGAAATTATTTGTGAATCGCTTAAATTTATTATTAATAAATCTGCTACTTCATTTAATTTTATTTTCCTTTCTTGATTAAAAAATAATTTTGAAGGTTTATTTGTTATATGCTCAATTAGACATTCCAACGAAATAATGTTTTTTAAAACCAACTCAGTGTAAATGGCTGAAAATAACCATTGAACACCGATTATCCCGTATGCAGAATTGCAAGGTTCTTTATCTTTATCAATATTAGTGTGAGGAGCATGATCTGTTACAATTGCATGAATATGTCCTTTTTTTAGAGATTCAATAATTTTTAGTCTTCAAGATTCTAAACCTAATGGTGGATTCATTTTAAAATTTGGATTTCATTCATTGATTTGACTTGCTGATAGTAATAGATGATGAGGCGTAACCTCCATCGTAACATTCATTCCCTTTTTACGATATTTGTTCACAATTTCAATCGTTTTACTTGTCGAGATATGCTGAATGTGTATATTAGCATTAATTTTTTCGTTTAATTTTAAATCTCTTTTTACTAATTTAGTTTCATATTCTTCCGTAAAAAATGGCAAATTGTTTTTAAGTGAATAAGGTGTTTGGTATGACCAAGCAGAATTTTGATTGCTCATCGATTCTTCATGTAATAACAATAGTACCCCATGTTTTTTTGCTTCACAAAGTGCTTGTTCCATTATTTCTTCATGATTGATAGGTTTACCGTCATCTGTAAAGAAATTAGTAAATTTTTTAAGTTTGCTAAAATCAACTAACTCTGTTCCTTTAAGTTCTTTTGTAATGTTGGCACACTGATGAATAATTACATCATTATTTCGCAGTGCCGAGTCCACAATTTTAAAATTTTCAACACTATCAGGAAAAGGTAATACATTACCCATAGCAATTACTTCTCTCACTCCACCGTGCAAACATGAATTTATAAAAGTTTCCAATGTTTCTTTATACTCCAAACCAGGGTTTCTAGTATGAACATGTCCGTCCACAAATGTTCTTGTGATTAATTTTTCTTCACAATTTATTATTTCTGGATTATCTTGAGGGATAATAATGTCTTCAATTTTTTGTATTTTCCCATTTATTATCAAAATATCCTTTTTCACAAGTTTTTCCTGATAATAAATAAGACCATTTTGTAAAAGTATTAATTTATTTTTTTTATTTGCATACTCTAAAATTGCAATTCTTGCAAAAACCCCATTTTCAACTTGATTTAGTATTCTACTTTGTTTTGAATACAAAATATCAGATTCAATTTCAACATCTCGATTAACAGGACCTGGATGAAGATAAATAGCATTTTCTTTCAAAAATTTTAATGAATTTTTATTCAAACCATATTTTTTGTTATATTCGTCAGTAGAATATTTTTCATCATGTCTCTCGTGTTGAACTCTCAAAAAAACGATGACATCAAAATTTTTCATTTGTTCTAAATTATCAATTTTTTCGTATAAATTTGATGTAAATTCTTCAGGACCAAATGTAGAAACACTCATTTTTAATTTTTTCATGACTTCATAGTTAGATTTAAAAACACGGGAATGCTTAATATCTCCTATAAAAAGAATTTTTAGAGATTCTAAATAACCAAAGTGTTCATATATAGTAACTACGTCTAATAATGATTGAGAAGGATGATTTCCGGTACCATCTCCAGCATTAATTAAAGAAATATCGTTAATTTTCAATAAACTGTTATATCACTCATTTTCTTGGCTGCGAATAATGAAATTGTTATACCCAATTTCCTTTAAATTTAACACAGTATCTTCGAGTGTTTCATTCTTTTGAAATGAAGAATTAGCAATCTGTAAATCAACCGAATACATACCTGTTTTATGCTCAGCCATTTTAAAAGATAAATGAGTTCGTGTAGATGGTTCTAAAAATATATTACAAGCTGTACTATTTTTCAAATTTGGAATTAAATCTTGATATTGTTTTAATTCTAATGAACGATTTATTAATCCTTGAATTTCCTTTAATGTTAAATCCTGTAATTTAAGAAAGTTCATATTAACCTTTTAAGTGAGTTAAGAAGTTGTAAACTTCTTCTACTTGGCTCTTACTAAAGTTTTTATTAGCTTTTAGCGACTCTACCAATATATCTGAATCCACTAATGAATAAGATTGTATATTTAATTCTTTAAAACAATTTCTTGATTTTAATAAGTTATATGTGAAAATTGATACAGCACCTATAACATTGTAGTTGTGCATGTTCATTTCTTCAACAACAATCTTAACACTCTTCCCTGTTGAAATTAAATCTTCTACAATAACTATTTTGTCATCATTTTCAATTTTTCCTTCAATCATATTCTTTTTACCGTGTTCTTTTTGACTTGTTCTTGAATATGCAAATGGTAACTCTAAAATGTCTGCAACTAATGCTCCATGGCCTATTCCAGCCGTCGCTACACCTACTATTTTTGTAACCTCAGGAAATTTTTCTTTAATTAAATTTGCCAATGAATTTTCAATAATATTTCTTTCTTTTGGGTAATTAAATATTAATCTATTATCTATATAAATTGGTGATAAAATACCACTAGTTCATCAGTATTTATTTTCTGTATTGATAGAAATTGCTCCAATATTTATAAGAATGTTAATTATTTCTGATTTATTTTTTATCATGTGCTGCTCCTATTGCTTCACTAATACTTTTAAAATTATACTTCACTAATACTTTTTCTAAATTAGAAATTATTTTTTTCATGCATAAAGGATCAATAAAATTGCATGTCCCGATTTGAACTAAACTAGCACCGGCCATTAAGTATTCTAAAACATCATATTCATTTTGGATTCCTCCAACACCAATTATTGGAATTTTGACATTTTCATAAACCTCATAAACATATCTTAATGCAATTGGTTTTATTCCGGGTCCACTATATCCGCCAAATTTATTAGCCAAAAATGGTTTTCTATTTGCTAAATCTATTCTCATTCCCTTAATTGTATTAATCAACGTTATACCGTTTGCTCCGTGTTTTTCAGCAATTTTAGCGAGTTCAACAACATCGAAACCTTCAGGGGAAATTTTAACAATTATTGGTTTTAGAGTTGCATTTCTACATAATTTAATTAGTTCAGAAAATATTTCTTCATTCGCCATATAACTTATTCCAGTTTCTACATTTGGACAACTTGCATTAATTTCATAGGCATCGATAAAATCGTACTTTTCTAATTTTTTAATAACTTCGGAAAATTCACTAATTTTTTTACCTGTAACATTAATAATAATGTTAGTGTTAATTGTTCTTAAAAAAGGTAAATCTTTATTAATAAAAAAATCAACTCCTGGATTTGCCAAACCAATAGCATTTAGCATTCCGAGTTCTGTATCACAAACTCTTGGATGAGCATTGCCTTTTCTTGGGTCAATAGTCACAGACTTAGTCATAACAGCTCCAAGCTCACTAATATCGTAAATTTTGTCAACTTCTTTGCCGCTATTAAACGTCCCGCTAGCAGGCATAATCGGGTTTTTGAATTCTATTCCGAAAACGTTACTACTTAATTTTTTATTCATACTAATAAATTACTTCTCCTATCTCAAAATTCAAATCTTCACAAACTTTTCTTTCGCCACTTTTTGTAGAAATATTGCAACCATTACAAATTCCAAAACCACACGCCATGTTGTTTTCAAACATCAACGTCCCTTGTTTTTCATACTTTAATAATAATTTATCAACCAATTCTGTAACTTTTTTCCCACCACAAAAATATACGTAATCAAAATTATTTATATTTTTTTCAAGAAACTCTAAAATATTGCCGATAAATGTTGCTTTTGGAGTTGTTTCATCGCATAAAATTTCAACATTTTTAGTAATTTCTTTAAAATCTTGAACAAATGCAATTTCATTTGGTTTTTTATAACCCAAAGCAACAGTTACATTATTATGTTCTTTTAATGATTTTGTTAATTCATAAATGGATGCTATTCCGACACCGGCACCAATAATAAAAACGCGCTTATCTTTAACCAAATTTGATGGTTTTCCAAGAGGTAATAAAACTTCTAATTCAGAATTTTTTTGAAATTTACTTACTATTTCCGATCCTCTACCAAAAATTTTAATCAATATTACAAATTTTGTTGGAGAAATTACTTGATAAAAAGCAAAAGGAATACCTAAAAAATGTCCCTTGCAAAATACACTTAAAAACTGTCCCGGGAAAGATTTAAATGGTTCGTTGGTTTGGATTTCAATTTTATAAAACCCATTTTCTTCGTTATTGCTAATTACTATTGCGGCTAATTTCTTAATCATTATTAAATTCCTTACTAATTGATAAATATTTGTAAAGTGGATTTGGATGCTGTGTAATCGGTCTTCCAACCACTATGTAATCTATATTTTGATCTCGTGCCTCAGATGGAGTCATTATTCTTTCTTGATCGTTTTGAGCATCTTCGATTTGGCGAATACCTGGACAAATTGTTTTTAAATTCGGATAATACCTTTTAATCATTTTCGATTCCTGAGGACTACAAACTATTCCGTATAACTTACTAATATCTGTATTTGTTAATTGGTGTGTTATCGAATTTTGAATATCTAATTTTGTTTGATAATAATTTATGTAATCCGCTTCTTTGATTGAAGTTAACACAGTTACAGCGATGACATTTAAATTTTGAGGATTAAATATTTTATTAGATATTAAAGAGGATAAATGAATAGTTAGTAAGTCTGGTTCGTAGTATGTTAATGCTTTAATTGCTTTATTAACAGTATTTGGTATATCATGCAACTTAAGGTCTAAAAAAATCTTATGTCCTTCATTTTTTAATTCTTGAATTAAATCAAGACCCTCGCTATATATTATTTCCATTCCTAATTTAAGAAAAACTTTTTCGTCACCCAATTTATTTAAAAAAAAATATAGTTCTTGTTTAGATGAAAAATCGCAACTAATTATCACATTTTTTCTATTATTAACCATCATTTTTAACTCCTTTATTGAGATGTTTTCTGTGTTGTAATTCTTTCGAAAGACTCGAAATCGTCACTTCCTGATTCCTTATTTGAAATATTTAATTTTCTATTATCAAAATGCATTTTAAATTCTAATTTCTTATAATACTTTATTTTCATTTTAGATTCAAAAAAACTAATTTGCATTTTACTTATTAATCTCATAAAAATGTTTTGATTTTTTAAAGAATTATTAAATTTTTTTGATAATTTTTGATAATTGATATTTTCATTCGCTGTAGCATGTTTTAAGGCTTCAATAGTAAGTTGTTTTTCATAGTCATTAAATGCCTTTTGAACCACTCGAATTAAACACACAACTGATAATAAATTAATTAAAAAACATAATGCAACTGCTGCATCAGCGAAGGTAAAAATATTTGGTGAAATTTTTTGAATCAAAGGCGATGTACCGATTGATATTAAAATAAATAATTTTAAAGTAATGCTCGCATATTTTTGATGAATATTTGATTTTTTTCTAAATAAAAAGGCAGTAGTTAATTCAGTAATTATTATTCCTCCCAAAGTTACTCCTAGGCCACATGTAAAGAATAGTAATGTAAATAATATCCCAAAGATACGATTAAATACTCTACCAATTTCTAAATTGTTAGAAAAAATATTATTAATACAATAATTAATAAAATTTTGTTGATTCTGTGTATTTGAACCATCAAAACCTAAATTACTTTGAATTCAGTTTGGACTTAATTGTAAATCTGTTTTTGCTTTCATAAATAAAATGCTAAAAAATATACCCATAATCCCACAAATTACAAAAGTATCAACAAATATCGCTAGAGCTTGTCCAAAACCCATTTTAACGGGATGATCTAATTTAGGAATTGCGGCTATTTGAGTTGTACTTCCTTGTCCTGCCTCGTGAGCAAACAAACCTCTAGAAATACCTTGCTGAATTGTGACACCGATAGCTGCAGCACAAAATGCTGAAGGATGATTTGGATTAAAAGCGGATTCGAACATATCTTCTATTGCAGATGTGAAATAACTAAAATTAGCAATAATCGTTGTAACAATAATGACTGCAGCGATAACTAAAACGATTGGTAACATTTTTGATAAAAAATCTAATGTATGTTTTATTTCTCCCTTGAAAATTATGAAGGCTACAATTAATAAATATATGATAACAATTATTCAGGGCATTAAACTTCCGATTAATGAATTATCTACATGGGCTGTTATACCATTTTGAGATGCTTCAATTTGATGGAAAAAAGTCAAATATAATTGGTTAGCGATAGTTCCTGTTGCAGAGGAAATGATGAAGAAACCTTTTGCTAAAAAAGAAGCTATAGCATAAGCTATGGCAAGAATTTTTCAATTCTTACCTAAACCTTTGATTATGTAATATGAAGTTCCTCCTCTAAATGTTTTTGGATTTGTTGGATCTTTTTCATGAAAAATTTGAGCAAGTGTACATTCTGCAAAAGATGTTGACATGGATAAAAATCCCACAATTATTATTCAAGGAATTGCACCAAATCCACCAATCATTAAAGCTATCCCAACGCCAATAACATTTCCTAATCCAAAACGAGAAGCCAGAGAAGAAATAAATACTTTAATCGGAGAAACTTTTTTTTCAAAATGATTTTCTGTGATTGAAAACGATTTGTACATTTGGCGCATTTTTGTAAATTGAAAAAACTTGAAAGTTATTGTTAACAACAATGACACACCTAAAATTATTCCGGCATAAATTCAACCGTTGGTAAATTTGGAAATTTCTATAAAAATATCTAAGGATAACTTATGAATAATCCACCCCAACGTTCTATATAATAAATTATATTATGTTTACTTCGCAAACGCCACAAAACATTTAATTTTGATTATTTTTTTTAATTAGCACAATCGCTTGTGCTTGGATAATTTTTGGGAAATTATCCTCTGTTGTGGTGAATTTTATGTTCACTCGTTCTATAGGAATATCTAAAGATCTAGCGATATTTTCAATCATTATTTCGCGATACTCAAATAATTTAATGGCATCTCATATTATTAATGAATCAATATTTAATATTTCATATTTTTCTATAAATAGCATTTCTCGTATTTTTGCAAGCATATCATATCCAATAATTTCATTTTCTGAAATAGTTCCATTAAAATGTGTTCCTAGATCACCCTTTCCAAGGGCTCCAATAATGCTTTCAACAATTGCATGAATTAATATATCTCCATCTGATTCAGCAATAATACTTTTCCCACATTGAAAAGTTACCATTCCTAGCTTTATTTCGCCATTTTCGTTATCAACTACATTATGAATATCGTGAGACTGACCTATTTTAAACATTATTTTTTAAAGTGAAAGTAACAAATGTCACCATCTTTTACTCTGTATTCCTTTCCCTCTATTTTTATTAATCCTTTTTCCTTAAGAAGTTTGGGATCATTATTTTCTATCAAATCTTTAGCGTTAAAAATTTCTCCCTTAATAAAACCTTTTTCAATGTCGGTATGAATTCTTCCTGCGCATTCCTTAGCAGTCATTCCTCTCGTGAATGTTCAAGCATGAACCTCTTGTTGTCCACATGTGTAGAAAGTTTGTAAATCGAGTAATTCAAATGCTTTTGCGGTTATTTTTGGAAAAGCACTTTCTTTCATTCCATATTCTTCCATAAACATCGCTTTATCTTCTTCCGATTCAATCGCAAGCAATTCGTGTTCAAATTTTAAGACGGCAGGAACATAACTAAAATTATTCGCCTTTAAATAGTTTGTTAATTCAACATATTCTTTCATGGATTCTAAATTAGTTCAATTGTCTTCATGAACATTTATTACAAAAAATTTCGGTTTATTAGTTAATAAACTTAATGATTTAATGTGCATTTCCTCCTCTTCTGAAAACTGGTTCCCTCAAATTAATTTTTCTTCTTCTAAAATTTTTCTCGCTTTTACAAATGCCTCGTATTTAGAAATCACTTCTTTATCAGCAGCATTTTTAGCTTTTCTTTCAATTTTTTGAATAGCATTATTAACAGTTTCCATATCAGATAAAATCAATTCAAATGAAATAATTTTCAAATCATCTAAAGGATTGATTCTTCCTTCAACGTGTAGAATATCTTTATTTTCAAAACATCTAACAACTTCACAAATCGCATCAACTTCGCGAATATTAGATAAAAATTTGTTTCCTAATCCTTTTCCTTCGCTAGCTCCTTTAACAAGTCCAGCAATATCTACAAATTTAATTCAATTAAAAATAACCTTCTTAGGTTTATAGATAGATTCTAAAAAAGCAATGCGGTCATCTTTAATTTCAATCACACCCACATTTGGTTCAATAGTTGCAAAAGGATAATTAGCTATTTCAACAGCTGATTTTGTTATTGCACTAAATAAGGTACTTTTACCTACATTCGGTAATCCGACAATTCCAATATTAATTCCCATAAAATTCTTCTAATAAGTTTAACTTTTTTAATAATTTATTCAAATTATCTTTATTGCGAAAATTTATTATTAATTGCTTATCAGTAATTTTAGTTTTAAATGATATTTTTTTAGAAATTGAACTTGATAAGAAATCATAATCATGATTAAGTTCTTGTTTTGGACTATTTTTTTTAGATTCTAATAATTTATAGCCTTGTACAATTTGTTCAACTTCGCGAACAGTTTGTTTTTTCTCTTTAGCATTGCGTGCAATTTTTATAGCTAATTCTTCATCAGAAATTGCCATAATTGGTTTGACATGACCCATCGTTAAATCACCCATTTCTACCATATTTTGAATTTCTAAGTGTAAATTTAAAATTCTTAAAGTGTTGGCAATGTGAACTCTGTGCTTTCCGACTGTTTTCGCCAATTCTTCTTGTGTTAAAATTAATTTTTCCATCATAGATTTATAGGCCTTAGCTTCTTCAATAATATTTAAATCTTGTCGTTGAATATTTTCAATTAAGGATATTTCCATCATTTTTTTGTCATCTATATCCAAAACAATAGCTGGAACTTCTTTTAAACCTACTTTTTTTGCAGCGCGAAATCTTCTTTCCCCTGCCACAATATAGTAAATGTCATTTAGTGTTTTTCTTAAAAGAATTGGTGTAAATATTCCATGTTCTCTTATGCTATTTGCCAATTCATCAATTTTTTCTTCATCAAAAAACTTTCTTGGTTGATAAGGATTTCGTTCTATTTTTTCAATACTCATTAATAATTTTTCATGTTTATTCACACGTTGAATTGTTTCAATAGTTTCTTCGATGTTTTGACCAAATAATTTATCTAGTCCTTTACCTAATTTAGTTGCTGTTGCCATTATTACTAATCACCTCTTCTGTAAATAAATCATACGCAATTGATGTTTTATTATTTATATCATGTTCAAAAATAGTTTTCCCGCCTGATTGTGCTTCACTGATGCGAATACTTCGCGGAATTTTCGTTTTATACACTTTTCCTTTAAAATATTTTTCAATTTCATTTATTATCTCATTAGAAAGGTTAGATCTTTGATCAAACATTGTAATTAATATTCCTTCAATTTTGATATTCTCATTTTCTAATCTTTTCACAATATTAATTGTTGAAAGTAATTGTGTTAAACCCTCCAATGCATAAAATTCTGGTTGCACAGGAATAATGACTGAATCACAAGCAGCTAACGCACTACGATTCAATATACCTAAACTTGGCGGACAATCTATAATAACGTAATCGTATTGATCTTTAACTTGATCAATTTTTTCTTTTAAAATTAGGCGATTTAATTGATTTTTTTCAGCCAAATAAATATCTACACCAGCTAAATTAATTGTTGAAGGAATTAATGATAAATTTTGACGTAAAAACGGCAACATAACAGATTTCATATCTAAGTCATCGACTATTAAATTAAAGGCACAATTTTTAATTTCCTCTTTATTAACTCCTAAACCTGTCGTTGCATTCGCTTGAGGATCTAAATCGATTAATAAAACTGAATGACCTTTTTTGCTTAAACTATGAGCCAGATTAATCGAAGTTGTGGTTTTTCCGACACCGCCCTTTTGATTAGTTATCGCAATTACTTTTCCCATATGTTCCCCTTTTTATTCTTCATATATAATTATAAATAAATAAAAAAAATACCTCTTTATTGAGGTATTAATTTATAAATTTTTTATTGCTATCGAAAAAACCTTTTATATATTCCTTCAAAAGCTGCTCCGTGTCTCTGCTCATCTTTTGAAATATCGTGAACACTATCGTGTAAAGCATCTAAATTATTTTGTTTAGCGTATGTAGCAATCTCTAAACGTATATAGCCAGCCCCTCTTTCCCCGTTTATAAAATTTTTTAAATTCGTTTTTGTCGAAGAACTAACTTTTTCGCCTAAAATTTCAGCAAATCTTGCTGCGTGACCAGCTTCTTCTGAGGCAATGTGATCCATTAATAAACCTATTTCTGGATATCCTTCTCTAAAAGCTTGTCTAGCTGCTGCTTTATATAGTCCAACTTCAGCTGTTTCAGCTAGAAAACAACCTCGTAGTTTTTCTAATATGTCTCCGCTAATTTTAGTTATATCGATTTCTGGAATTTGATGACTACATGCTCAGTCTGACTCCTCAATTTCAACAAATTTTGATCAATCTACATTACAAACTGGACATTTATCGATTTTATGATCTGTAATATAACCACAAACCGTACATTTTCATTTTTTATCAGTATTCATAAATAATTTCCCTTTTTTAATTTGCAAAAATGCAATATTTTCAATACTAGTTAACATAAAGCACAACTAGTATTATAAGTTAATTTTAACATCAAAATTATTTTAAAATTAATCTTGGTTTTGATAATTTGGTGCTTCCTTTGTAATTTGAATTCCGTGTGGATGACTTTCTTTTAAACCGGCATTAGTAATTTGCACGAAAATGGCACGTTTTTGCAATTCAACAATATCAGAAGCACCTATATAACCTAATCCCGATCTAATTCCTCCAGTTAATTGAAAAACAACATCCTCAAGTTTTCCTTTGAATGGAATTCTTCCCTCAATTCCTTCGGGTACTAATTTTTGGTTTTTTTCTTGAAAGTATCTATCTTTTGAACCACGTTCCATCGCTGCCAAACTCCCCATACCAGCGTATATTTTAAATTTTCTTCCATCTAAAATAATTTCCTCACCTGGTGATTCATGACATCCAGCAAAAATGCTTCCGAGCATAACGCATGATGCTCCAATAGCTAAAGCTTTTACAATATCTCCGCTATATTTAATCCCACCATCAGCAATTATTGGTATATTCCTTTCTTTACAATATTTAGCAACATTTTTAATAGCAGTAATTTGAGGGACCCCTACACCAGTAACAACTCTAGTTGTACATATACTTCCTGGTCCAATCCCCACCTTAACAGCATTAGCACCAGCTTCAACAAGTTCCTGTGCAGCTTCAGGAGTAACAATATTACCAGCGATGATATTTAATTTTGGAAATAATTTTCTTAATTTTTTAACAGTTTCAATAACATTAATGGAATGACCATGCGCTGAATCTACAACGATAACATCAACCCCAGCAACAACTAAAGATTCAGCTCTCAAAATTGCTTCTTCATTTGCACCTATTGCGGCTCCGACGCGCAATCTCCCTTTGTCATCTTTACAAGCATTTGGATATTGAATTGCTTTATCAATATCTTTTGAAGTAATTAAACCCTTAAGAATTCCATTCTCATCAATTAATGGTAATTTTTCAATTTTATATTTTTGAAGAATTTTTTTTGCATCTTCCAATTTTATTGATGTTTTGGCTGTTATTAATTTATCCAATGGTGTCATATACTTTTCGACAGGTTCAGAAAAATCCTCTACATACTTAATATCGCGATTAGTAATTATTCCTAATAGATACATTGAGTCACGAGAAACTATTGGCAAACCACTAATTTTGTAGTAACCCATAATTTCATCCGCTTCTTTTAAAGTTGTTCCTTTTTGTATGTATATAGGATTAGTAATCATACCACTTTCTGATCTCTTAACACGATCAACTTCCTTAACTTGTTCCTCTATTGAGTAGTTTTTATGAATAATTCCTATTCCGCCACATCTAGCCAAAGCTATGGCTAATGTTGAATTTGTAACTGTATCCATAGCTGAAGAAATAATAGGGATATTTAATAAAATATCACTTGTTAATTTTGTTTGTAACGATGTTGAAGATGGCATTATTGTTGATCCTTGCGGTACTAATAAAACATCGTCAAAAGTTAATCCTAATTCTATTTTTTTATTTTCCATATGTTATCCTATTCTCACTCTATTGTTCCTGGTGGTTTAGAGGTTATATCATAAACTACTCTATTTATTCCTTTAACCTCGTTAACTATTCTTGTTGATACTTTTGTTAAAAAATCAAATGGAAAATTAGTTATAGTTCCAGTCATAAAATCTACGGTGTTAATAGATCTGATAGCAATCACATTATCATACGTTCTATAGTCACCCATCACTCCAACAGATTTAATTGGTAAAAATACAGCAAATGCTTGTGATACTTTGTCATATAAATCGTGCTTCTGAAGTTCTTCAATAAAAATATGATCAGCTTTTTTCACTTTATTTAAAGCGTCTTCTGTGACTTCTCCTAAAATTCTTACCGTGAAGCCTGGTCCTGGAAAAGGATGGCGATTAACATATTTTTTTGGCAGACCAAGTGCTACGCCTAGTTCTCTCACTTCGTCTTTGAATAAGTCATTGACTGGCTCAATAATTTTTAGATGCATTTTTTCTGGAAGTCCTCCAACGTTGTGGTGAGATTTAATTGTTTTCGAAGTTTTCCCATGTCCTGAAGATTCAATTACATCGGAATAAATCGTTCCTTGAGCTAAATATTTTCCATTCAAAGTAATAGCTTCTTTTTCAAATACCTCTATAAATTTAGCCCCTATCGTTTTTCTTTTATCTTCTGGATCTATTTTTCCGGATAATGCTGATAAAAACAGTTGTTTTGCGTCAATTATGTCGATATTAATTTTTTCACAAGTTTTTAAATAATTAATTACCTCTAAGCATTCTTCATCCCTCAATAAACCATGGTTCACAAAAAAACATTTTAATTGTTTCCCGATTGCTCTTTGAAGTAATAGAGCAACAACTGATGAATCAACTCCGCCACTAAGAGCTAAAATTACTACATTATTTTTGACAGTTTCTCTTATTTTATTAATTTTATTTTCAATAAAATTATTGTTCATTCAGTTTTTTTCAGCCTCGCATATTTTAAAAATAAAGTTACTGATCATTACACTTCCAAATTCTGTGTGTGTTACTTCTGGATGAAATTGAACTCCGTAAATTTTTTTATTTTTATGTTTAATACTTGCAATAGAATTATGTGATTCTCCCGTTATTTCAAAATTTGAAGGCATCTTGGTTACGTGATCACTATGAGACATTCATACTTTCGATATTTTTGGTACATCTTCAAATAATTCATTATTAATTTTTATTTTTAATTCATTAGCTCCAAATTCACTCTTATCAGAACCAGTAACTTTTCCGCCAAACATGTCAGTGATCAATTGCATTCCGTAACAAATACCCAATATAGGAATATTTAAATCAAAAATTTTTTTATCAATTTTAAGACCATTTGAATCATAGACACTCTCTGGACCACCAGATAATATTATTCCTGTTGGTGTATTTGTTAATAATTCTTCCGCAGTAATCTTACAAGACACTATTAAACACGCAACGTGATTTCTTCTAATGTTTTTAGCAATTAATTGTGTGTATTGACTTCCAAAATCTAGGATTATAATTTTTTTCTGATGATTCATATTTTATATTAATTATATTATTTATATCAAAATAATATTAATGTTGTTTCAAATTTAAATTACTAATTATAGCGATCACATCTGATGGGGTAATCCCATCTATTCTTGAAACTTCACCTATTGTTTTCGGATTAATACGAGTTAATTTTTCCCTAGCTTCTAAAGAAAGGTTGTGAATTTTTGAATAATCAAAATTTTTCGGAATTTTTTTATTTTCCATTTTTTTTGCGTTCTCAATTAATTTTGTTTGTTTTTTCAAATACCCGTAGTACTTAATTTCAGTTTCGATAGTAATCTTATCTTCAAAATCTAATTTCGGTAATTCGATCGGAAATAAACTAAGTAAATTCCTTAATTCAACTTCAGGTCTCTTAAGTAATTCCTTAGCTGATATCCCTGTTTTCATGCTTTTTATACCAAAAATTTTCAATTTTTCAAGATTTTGCTCACTATTATGAATTTTATATGCATTTAACTTTTCTAACGATTGTTTTAATTTTTCTTTTCGCGCTAAGTATTGTTGATATTTTTCATTAGTTACGACGCCAATCTTATAACCAAGTTCAGTTAAACGAAGATCTGCGTTATCATTTCTCAAATATAGTCTGTGTTCGGCTCTTGATGTAAGCAATCGATAAGGTTCTTTTGTTCCCTTTAAAACTAAATCGTCTAGCATTACACCTATATAAGAATTTTCTCTACTCGGAATAAAAGGTTCTTTACCGTCTAAAAATAAGGCAGCATTTATTCCGGCAATAATACCTTGCCCGGCAGCTTCTTCGTATCCACTAGTTCCATTTATTTGACCCGCGCTAAATAAATTTTTAATTTTTTTTAAATGAAGAGATTTATCGAATTCAAAAGGATGTATAGAATCATATTCAATAGCGTATGCATATTTTAATATTTTGCTATTTTCTAAACCTTTTATCTTTTTAACCATTTCCTCTTGTAAATTTATAGGTAAACTTGTTGAAAATCCTTGCAAATAATATGAATTACCAAATTCCGTTTCTGGTTCAATAAATAATTGGTGGCGTTCTTTATCTGAAAATTTTACGACTTTATCTTCAATACTTGGGCAATATCTTGGACCTGTGGAAAATAATTTTTTATTATACATCGGACTTTGATCTAAATTTTTCAAAATTAATTCATGAATTTCTGAATTAGTATATGTTAGTCAACAACTTTTTTGTTCTGAAAACGGTTTAACAAAATTATTATAAAAAGAGAAATGAATTTTTTCATTTGTTCCTTTCTCTTCTTTCATAACAGAAAAATCTATAGAGAATTTATCGATTCTTGGAGGGGTTCCTGTTTTCAATCTTTGGAGAGTGACACCGTGTTTTTTTAACTGTTCACTAATCCCATTAGAAGTTATATCATTGTCTGGACCGGTTTTTTTAAAATCAAACCCTGAAAAAGTTAATGAATCCATATAAGTTCCTGTTGTTAAAACAACAGCATTAGCAAAAATTTTTTTATTGTCTACTTCAATGCCTTTACAAATATTTTTTTCAATTATTAATTTTTCTACGACACCTTCAATAATTTCTAGTTTTGAACTTTTTTCAAGAATTTTAACAGCTTCGAGTGAGTATTTTTCTTTATCAATTTGCGCTCTTAAGGCTTGCACACCAGGACCACGACTTAAATTCAAAATTTTCATTTGTAATGCACATTTGTCAGCTAGAACCGACATTGCTCCATTTAAGGCATCTATTTCTCGAACTACAATACCTTTTGCAGGTCCACCAATGGAAGGATTACATGGCGTGTTAGCAATCTTATTTTTATTAACCGTTATAAGAAGAGTTTTTTTATTCATTCTAGAAGAAGCAAGTGCTGCTTCCACTCCGGCATGTCCGCCACCAACAACTATAACATCAAAATCTTTCATTACTTTTCAAATCTCCTAAAAATTGGATTTGGTTTCTTTACTTCTTTTTCATCTAAACTATTTCAATTTATTAAATTAGATAGTGATTCGTTTTTTCAACCTATATATTTATTATATTCTAGATAACCATCAGTTAAAATAGCGCTTAAAAAGTGGAAAATCCAATTTATCGAAACAACAAGAGTTGTTAATATTCAATTTAATTTTTCTAAATCACTTCTTGTAAATAATTCTCATGGCTTTTCGTTTTCAATCAATTTATTTAAAAACTCACAAATTTCTTGAACTATATTGATAGCTTTATTCGAATTAAAGTTTTTAAATTCATTAAATGCTTCATTAATTTTAAATTCTATATCATCATTTAGTTTTTCTTTGTTTTTAAATTTAGGAACCATTCCAGAATTATATTTTTGAATCATATTAAAAGTTCTAGATACTAAGTTGCCTACATTATTAGCTAAATCACTATTTATTACAAAAATAAAATTTTCAATATCAAAAGAAAAATCATTACCTATTTTATTAGATTTCATTAAAAAATACCTTAGTGAATCTGCACCATATTTATCAATTAATTCTAGTGGATTAACGACATTCCCTAGTGATTTTGACATTTTTTCATTATTCACAGTTATTCATCCGTGTGCAATTATTTTTGATGGTAATTTTAACTCCAAACTGTGAAGTAAAATTGGTCAGTAAATACAATGAAATCTTGTGATTTCTTTTCCGATAATGTGAATTCTTTCAACATCATCGTTATCTCAATATTTCTTATATAAAGCATCATCATTTGTTAAAAAACCTAGTGCTGAAATGTAATTAAATAATGCATCTATTCAAACATACAATACATGATTACTTTCAACATTAATTCCTCATGTATAATTGTTTCTCGTTATAGATAAATTGGTGAATTGCCCTCCTAAAAAATTATTTAATAATTCGCTTTTTCGATTTTCTGGGAGAATAATAATTTCATTATTTTTAATCACATTTGTAATTCAATCCTCAAATGAACTCATTTTAAAGAAAAAAGATTCTAATTCTAAAAGTTGAGTTTCTTTCCCGCAAATAGGACAAAATTTTTCATTAATTAATTCTTTTTTTTGATAATAAGTTTCGCAAGGAATGCAGTAATTACCGCGATAAAAATCTTTATATATTAGTTCTTTATTTTTTAGTAATTCATAAACTTTAACCACAATATCCTTATGACGCTGAGAAGTTGTTCTAATAAATTGGTCGTAATTAATGTTTAATTTTTTTCATAAAATTTTAAAATTTTCGACATTTTTATCGACTAATTGTTGTGGCGTTAAATTTAGTAGTTGAGCTTGTTTTTCAATTTTTTGACCATGCTCGTCGCTTCCTGTCAAAAAATAAACGTCGTCCCCTGTATTGATGCGAAATCTTTTATATGAGTCAGCTATAACCGTAGAATAAGCATGACCTATGTGCAAAGTACTATTTGGATAATATATAGGCGTTGTTATATAAACTTTTTTCATGTAATTATAATATTAATTGATTTTTAAATAAAAATAAAACTACTTATTGTTAATAAGAACAACAATTTCGCCTTTTTTTATTCACTCTTTATCAATAAATTCCTTTACCGTTCCTATTAAAACCTCTTCAAATGTTTTAGAAATCTCTCTACATATACATATTTCGATATTTTCACCAAACACTCTATAAATAGCATCCAGAAATTTATCAATCTTATTAATACTTTCAAAAAATATTAATGTTGTTTTTATTTCTTTAAGATAGCTTAATTTGATTATTTTTTGTGTAATTTTGTTGTTTAAAAACCCACCAAAGTAAAAACTATCCGTTGGAAAACCACTTAAAACTAATGCTGGTAATATAGAGTTTGGTCCGTTAATAATTTTTATATATATATCTTTCTCTCTTAAAAATCTCACAACTTTAAAACCAGGATCAGAAACTAAAGGATATCCTGCGTCACTAACCATAGCAATTGTTTTTCCAGATAAACACTCTTGATATATCTTTTCCGAAATTGTTTGAGAATTTTCATTAAATTTATTTAAAAAAATAAATTTTTTTCCTTCAAAATTAATATCATTTTTCTTTAAAAGATCTTTCGTTCTTCTAGTATCTTCGCATATAATTAATGATGCATTTTTTAATATTTTTAATGATAAAAAAGATGATTCTTCATTATTGCCGATAGGTGTTGCAATTAAATAAATTTGTAATTCATTATTATTTTGATTATATATTTTCATTTTTAATCATTTTCTTAATTATTTTTTTTGCCTGTTCTAATAATTCACTTTCATTCAATAAAGGATCTAACGAAATAAAATTATTTGGATTATTATATTTTTTTATAATTTTTTTATAATTTTCATTAACTTCATGATAAAATTCAAAATCTTTTTCGTCCATGCGATTTTCTTTAACATGAGATTTTCTTTCCATGATTTTATATAAATCTTGATCACTTTTTGGAATGAGAAAAAAAGTTATATTAGGATAAACTAATTTAGGCTCATTAAATAACTCTAACGCTTTTACATTAATTTCATTAATAAAATCCGAAGTAATGTTTTTAGATGATTGATATGCAATAGTAGAAAAATAATAACGATCACAAAAAATAATTTTTTGATTTAAATTAGGTAATATCACATCTTTAACATGTTCTATTCTACTGGCTAAAAATAAAAATAGCTCAGTTACTATGCTTAAATTATCAAATTCAAAAATTAATGATCGAATTTTTTCAGCAGCCGGGCAATTTTTACCTCCCGGTTCTCTTGTTGTGAAAATATTTATATTCTCATTTTCACAAAAATATTTCTTTAAATTGTTGATTAAAGTTGTTTTCCCGGTTCCATCAATCCCCTCAAAAACTATAAACATTCTTCTTCCTTTCTGCGATTTCTGAACGATGTAATTAGTGTGTGTTTATCAACATAATTGATATTCGATCCTAACGATAAACCAATTGCTAATTTCGTAATTAGAATGTTTTGATTTTTAATGTTATTAATAATTAATTTAGAAAGAATTTCTCCTTCTAAAGTCGGATTTAAGGCAAGAATGACCTCGTCAACATTATTATCTTTAATTAAATTTAGTAATTGATTAAATTTTTGATTTTTTTTAGATTGAAAAAGTTCTTTGCGTAAATCCAAATCGTTATAAAAAATAAAATATTTTCCATTATATTGATTAGTAGTTTCAATAGCATTTAAATCTTCTGGTTTCTCTACTATACATAATTTAGTGCTATCTCTATTTTGGTTAATGCATATTTCACAAATTTCATTTTCTGAAATAGTATTACATACTTTACAACTTTTTAAGTTTAAAATTGCATCATTAAAAAGTTGAAAGTATGTTAAATTTTTACTTTTTTCTCTTTGCACCAAAAAAATCGCTAATTTTTGAGCAGTCTTCTTTCCAATACCTGGTCAAGTAGCAATTTCGTCTATTAATTTTTCTAAACTATTATTTTTCATTAAATAAGATTTTTTTGTCAAATTTCATTGATGATGATTTGAATTTCTCTATCGATATTCTCACTAGCGGCATTCATTGCATTTTTTAACATATCTAACAAGCTACTTTTGTTTTTTAATAAGGAATCACTAAAATCAATTTTCACTAATTTCTTATTTCCCATCATAGTTACAACAACCTCTCCACCATTAAATTCAAAAATAAATTCTCTGTTTTCTAGTTGTTTTTGTTTTATTGATAATTCTTTTTGGATTTCTTGAAATTTATCAAGCACTAAACTATCATTCATTGAAAGATTTTTTTCACTCATTTTTCCCTACTTATTCACTTAATCTTTATTAATTTTAACAAATTAATTACTTCTAATTTTTTTAAAAAAATCAGAAAGCATTGATTTTACATCATCGGCTAATAATCCTTTTTCAATTTCAACTGTATTATTTATTAAATCTTTACTAAATCGGTGTTCATTATTAGAATCTGCAGCATAGTAAATTTTTTTAATAAACGATTGTTTAATAGCACTATAGCACATTGAACATGGTTCTAAAGTTATGTATATGCGGCAATTCGATAACCGTCAATTTTTATTTTTTTTGTTGCCTTTGCAATAGCTATCATTTCTGCGTGTTTTAAAGGATTATTACTTTTTTCTTTTAAATTATGAGATTTTGCTAATATTCTATTTTTGTCATTGACAATAACACACCCAACTGGGACTTCTTTTTTTAAAAAGGCTTTTTTTGCTTCTTTTAAAGCAATATTCATAAAATATTCATTCGTCAATTCGTGTTTTTTCATAATTTAAAACAAAAACCACTACACATTTCAGTTCTCATTAAGGATGCTACCTTCCGGTCCTGACCTGGTTCTAAGGTTAAAATTGTAGTGGCACATTTATTTTATCAATATGTTGCAGGAATTAAAAATATTTTTTTAAAATAGTTGGAATATTAATGGTTCCATTAACCGTTTGATAATTTTCAATTATTGCAGCAATTGTTCGCTCTATTGGTAATGATGAACTATTAAATGTGTAAACATATTTTTTTTCACCTTTTGCGTTTTTGTACTTTGTATTAATTCTTCTCGCCTGAAAATCACCGCATCAAGAACATGACGAAATTTCTCTATAACATTCTTGACCTGGTAATCAAACCTCTATGTCATATGTTTTTTTACTTGAAAATCCTAAATCCCCTGTACATAGTTCAACAACACGATAATGTAGTTTTAATTTATCTAAAATTCTCGTTGCAGTTTTTAACATGTCTTTTAAAGTTCTTAATTCATTATCTTGAGTTGTCATTTGAACAATTTCTACTTTAGTAAATTCATGTAGTCTAATTAAACCTCTTGTATCGCGTCCTGCCGAACCTGCTTCTTTTCTAAAACATTGTGTAGCCGCTGTCAATTTAATCGGTAACATTTCTTCATCTAAAATATTATCCCTATATTTGTTAGTAATTTGAACTTCAGCTGTCGGACTTAAATATAATGAGTTCTCTTGATTAAATTCTTTAATTTTAAATAAATCATCTTCAAATTTCGGTAATTGCCCTGTTCCTTCTAATGGCTTTGCGTTCAATAAAATAGGAGGGTGAATTTCGCAATAATCATCTTTTGCATTATTATCTAAGAAAAAAGATATTAAAGCTCTACGCAATTTTGATAAAAATTCTTCATAATAAACAAATCTAGCTCCAGAAATAGTTTTAATGCTGTTTTCATCTAGTCAACAATTATTACTAATAATATCTCAATGATTTAATGGTTTAAAAGAAAAAATAGGTTTTGAATTTTTAATTTTAATGACTTTATTATTTTTTTCATTATTGCCTATAGGAATTGTTCCATGTGGAACATTTGGAATATTTTTTAATTTTTCAATGTAATTTTGTTCTAAATCACGAACTATTATCGATAATTCGTTTTGTTCATGAGAAATTTTTTTGGCTTTTTCAATTTCTTTTAAGAATAAATTTTTATCGTTTTTCAGCAACTTTGCTTGTTCTGCTGATTGATTCTTTAAATAATTTAAATGTTCATATTTTGTTAAGTTGGCCTTATAAGAAAGAAAAGTTTTAATAACATCATTTATTAAATCTGTAAAATCTGTTCCCCTTTTATTTAACTCTTTAATAACTTTTAATTTATTATCGATAATATAATTAATATCTAACATGATTTCCCTATCACAGTTGTTGAAATAATTTTATCGTCATCTTTTAAATTCATGATAATTACACCTTTAGATGATTTTGATTTTGTAACTCTTATATCGTTAATATTAATTCTATTAGAAATACCTTTTTCTGTAACTAATAATATTTCATCATTTTCATTTACAGAAAGGGAATAGACGATTCTATCATTATTACTCTTTGAAATTAGATTATAACCTTGTGTTCCACGACCTTTAATTCTAAAACCTTCATCTAATAAATTTAATTTACCCATTCCTTTTTCTGTAATTATTAATAAATATTTACTATTACTATCATTAGCTGCTGAAACAACATAAGAATTATCTAATAATTTTATAGCTTTTACACCTTGCGAGGATCTTCCAATATCTCTAATTAAACTTGCATCAAAACGTAATCCTTTACCATTTGATGTGACAACTATACACTTAGTTTCTTTAGTTGTTTTCAATACATTAACTATTTCATCATTTTCTCGTAAAGAAATAGCAATTTTCCCATTTACGTTTATTCTAGCGTAGTGGAGAATAGAAGTTTTTTTTATTAAACCGGTTTTAGTTATAAAAGATAGGGAAGTGTTGGCATTATAATCTTCCTTAGAAACATTAATTATCTCTTTAATATCATCATCTTTTTCTAATGTTTTAAGGAGATTTATAATCGGAATTCCTTTAGATTGTTTTGATTTCGAGAAAATTTTATATCCTTTAATACGATAAACAAATCCTTTTTTAGTAAAAAACATATAGTCGTCATGGGTACTTCCTGAGGTAACTAATTTTGTTACATCATCTTCATAAAAACTTAAACTTTTTGTTCCAACTCCGCCTCTATTTTGTAATTTATATTCTTCTACAGGAATTCTTTTTATGTAATTACTTTGCGTCATTAAAACAACAATATCTTCACGCTTTATTAAATCTTCATCTTCAATGTTTGAATAATCCTCAGTAATTTCTGAACGTCTTTCGTCCCCAAATTTTTCTTTTATTTTTAAAAAAGAATTTTTGATAATTTCTAATTGTTTATTTTTACATTCTAAAATTTCAAGAGATTTATTAATAAAAGATGTTAATTCGTCGACTTCATTATCAAGTTTTTCTTTTTCTAAACCAACTAATCTTTGCATCTTCATGTCTAAAATAGCTTTTGCTTGAACTTGTGTTATTTCTAATTGATCACAAAGATTGCTAATAGCGTCACTTGATGTACGAGATTCTTTTAAAATACGAACAGTTTTGTCAATATCTTCAACAGCCTTTTTAATTCCTAATAATAAATGAATTCTTTGTTCTGCTGCTTTTAATTCAAAACGAGTTTTTTTAACAAGAATTTCAACCTGAAAATTAATTATTTCCTCTAAAATTTCTTTTAAATTAAATGTTTTTGGTTGACCATCTAATAATGCTAAAAAATGGCAACTAAAATGTGTTCTTAAAGAAGTGTGTTTAAATAAATTATTTAAAACAACCTCCGATTCAAATCCTTTTTTGTATTTAATAACAATACGAATACCTTCATAATTAGATTCATCCTTAATATCAGAAATACCTTCAATAATTTTGTCATTAACTAATTCAGCTATTCTTTCAATAATGCGGGCTTTATTTGTTTGATAAGGAATTTCTTTAACAATCAATATTCTTTCTTCTTCAAGAACATCTACCTTTGCTTGAATAGTAACTGATCCAGAACCATCACGATAAATCTTGCGGATATTTGAAGGAGAACTTACATAGCCTCCAGTTGGAAAGTCAGGTCCTTGGATGGCATCAATTAATTTTTCAATATCTACAGAATCATCATTAATTTGTAAAATCAACGCGTCGATTACATTATTTAAATTATGAGGAGGAATATTAGTTGCCATCCCGACAGCAATACCTGATGAACCATTTAATAATAAATTAGGAATTAAAGATGGTAATACTGAAGGTTCTTTTTCGGTTTCATCATAATTATCAACAAATCTTACTGTGTCTTTTTCAATTCATGACAACATTTCACTAGACATTTCTTTCATTCTTATTTCTGTATAACGCATAGCAGCTGCACTATCGCCATCTATAGAACCAAAATTTCCGTGTCCGTCGATTAATAAATAACGCATATTAAAATCTTGAGCCATTCTAACAATTGCATCATAAACTGAAGAATCACCATGTGGATGATACTTACCAATCACATCCCCGACTATTCTAGCGGATTTTTTGTATGATGAATTATGAAAATTTTTTATATTAAACATAGAATATAAAATTCTTCTATGAACTGGTTTTAAGCCATCACGAAGATCAGGTAATGCACGACTAACAATTACGCTCATCGAATAATTTAAAAATGAATTTCTAATTTCATTCGATACAGATTTAAGTATTAAATTTTTATTTTCTTCCATAATCCCTCTTTAAACATCTAAATTTTTAATAAATTTAGCATTTTCTTTAATAAATTTACGTCTCGGTTCTACATCTGATCCCATTAACATAGAGAAAGTTTCATCAGCTAAAACTACATCATCTATAGTAATTTTAATTAATTGTCGGAGTTCTGGATTCATTGTAGTTTCTCATAATTGTTGAGGATTCATTTCTCCTAATCCTTTATATCTTTGAATTGAAAAACCTTTTGTATCATTTTCTTCACGATATTTATTTAGTTCATTATCATTATAAAAATATAAAATTTGTTTTTTGTTTTCTAATTTATATAAAGGTGGTTGTGCTAAATAAACATAACCATTTTCAACTAAAGGTTTCATATATCTAAAAAAGAAAGTCAACAATAAGGTTCTAATATGAGAACCATCTACGTCAGCATCCGTCATAATAATAATTTTATGATATTTCAAACCTGCAATATCAAAACTCTCTTGAATACCGCAACCAATACTTTTTATTAAGTTCCCAATTTCTTGATTATTCATTATTTTTTGAATAAGGTTTTTTTCAACATTAATTACTTTTCCTTTTAATGGTAAAATAGCTTGAATTTCTCGATTTCTACCTAATTTAGCACTACCACCAGCAGAGTCTCCCTCAACTAAAAATAATTCACATTCTTTTGGATTTCTAGATGAACAATCTGCTAATTTACCAGGAAGAGTAGAAATTTCTAAAACACCTTTTCTTTTAACAAATTCACGAGCTTTTTTAGCGGCGATTCTTGCTCGTTGTGCTTCTAATCCTTTTTCAATAATTTTATTAGCAACTTCTGGATTTTCTAATAAAAATTTTTCAAAATTCACATCAAATAAATCATTTACAGCTTTTCTTGCATCGGAATTTGATAATTTACCTTTTGTTTGACCTTCGTATTGTGGTTCAGGATGCTTAATAGAAATTAAACACGTTAATCCTTCACGAATATCCTCACCTTGTAAATTAATTTTATCCTTACTTTTTTTAAAATTTGTGGTTAAGTAATTATTAATAACTCTAGTAAAAGCCATTTTAAAACCTTCTTCATGAGTTCCACCTTCATGAGTACTAATATTATTACAAAACGAAGCAACAACATAATCTTCAGTGTCTACATGTTGTAAAGCTAATTCAACGTTTATATCGTTAACTGTATCATCAAAATAAAATATTTCATTATAATTTTTTTCTTTATTTTTATTTAATTCTTGTAAATATTCTTGAATTCCACCTTGATAAAAAAAAGTGTAATCAGTTTCATTTCTTTTATCAGAAAATTTAAGTCTTAAACCTTTATTTAAAAATGCTAATTGTTTTATTCGATCTACTAACGTTTGATGGTTAAAAGTATTAACTTCTTTAAAAATAGTTTGATCAGGTTTAAATTTTACTCAAGTTCCTGTTTTTGATGATGAACCTATAATTTTTAATTCTTGATCTTTTTTGCCACCATTATTAAAAGAAATTTCATAAGTATTCCCATTTCTAAAAACTTTTACGATTAAATATTCACTTAAAGCATTAACAACACTAGCACCAACTCCATGTAATCCACCAGATACTTTGTATGTTGAATTATCAAATTTTCCGCCAGCATGCAAATTACAAAAAACCGTTTCTACTGTTGACATATTTGTTTTAGGATGTATATCTACAGGAATCCCGCGCCCATTATCTTCAATAATAATTTCGTTATTTTTTGTAACTGTTATATTAATTTCATTACAAAATCCAGCTAAAGCTTCATCTATAGAATTATCTAAAATTTCTCAAACTAAATGGTGATAACCTTTCTCATTAGTGTTACCTATATACATACCTGGACGTTTACGTACAGCTTCTAAACCTTCTAAAATTTTAATACTACTTGAAGTATATTCCATTTATTAATCTCCGAATTCTTATTTAATTACAAAAACTATATTTTTTATAAATAAAGCACTTAAAAATTATAATTCTATTTTTATTAAAAGTAAAATTTGTTAATAATAATAATTTTATATTTCTTTAATATATATAAATTTATTTTAATAAATATATATTTAATTATTTATTATAATAAATTATAGTAATTTATGATAATAAATTTATTTATTTAAATAAAACAATAATAAAAATAATAATAAAAATAATAATATCTAAATGAATACATAACTTTTTATTAATAAATACTATTTGAAATTAAGTTCCATTTAATATAAAATACTTTTATTCATTGTGAAGGGTAAAAAATATGAAAAGAACTTGACAACCTAATAAATCTAAAACAAAAAAAACACACGGGTTTTTAAAAAGAATGTCTACTAAAAAAGGGAAATTGGTTTTAAAAAGAAGAAGACAAAAAGGAAGAAAAGAATTAACAGTTTAATTTTTAAATAAAATGAGTAAACTTAATTCTTTAAAAAAAATGAAGATTTTAAAATAGTTTTTAACAATAATAAAAAAAACTAGATAATAATTTGATTATTTTTTATAAGAAGAATAACCTTGATCATTTAAGATTAGGTTTAGCGATTTCTAAAAAAATAATTAAAAAAGCTGTTGAACGAAATAAAATTAAAAGAATAATCAGAGAAATTTTAAGAAAACAAGATATAAAAATTAATTATGATTTAGTAATTATCTTATCTAAAAATTTTTCTGTTAAGAATATTTATTATAAAAAAATAGAGGAAAGTATTATTTTTTTATTAAGTAAAATATATAAGGACACTAATGAAAAAAACCACAACTAATAGTCCGTTAATTAATTTGATTAATCAATATAATAGCGGAGTAGGAGCTAAACCAAATAAATGAAAAAATATTTTTACTTGATGTAAAAGAATAGTTTTCTTATTTTTGATGACATTCACTTTATGGGGCTGTGTTCAATTAATGTTTGATAATTCAATAATGACAACAAATCAAATTGGTTCAGGTTTTGAAATTATTACTTCACCTCAAGATGCTTATAATCACCATAACACAGATGGAAATAATGGAGAATTAGCGTTTAATCCTATTTCGAATTGATCGCAAGCTTGATCTCATGGACCATTTTATGGTTTATTTGTTTGACCAGTAGCTACTTTAGCTATTGAATTAATTAAAATTTTTGGTGGAGGAGAAGCTTGATGAGGGATAGTTTTAACTATTTTAATTCTTGTTATTTTCTTTAGAACAATAACATTATTTTTTACGTTACCACAATTAAAACTTCAAGCGAATATGCAAAAATCTCAAATTAAAATTTCAGAAATTAGAGCTAAGTATGAAGGAAGAAAAGATTTAAGTAGCAAGCAACAAATGCAAGCGGAAATAATGTCTTTTTACAAAAAAAATAACATCAAACCAATGGCGTTAATCACTTCTTCTTTGATAACATTGCCGTTCTTTTTTGCTGTTTATAGATCATTTAGTGCATTAAGAGTGATTAAAGAGGCGCACATTGGGAATATAATTGATTTTAATACAACAATTTTACCATCAATTTTTTCAGCACACGAATGACAATATTTAATAATTGCCGTCTTTTTAATAGCTTCACAAGTTCTTTCATTTAAGTTACAAGCAATATTAAATCGCGAGAAAACAAAAAAAATGGATGAAAAAACAAGGAAACAATATAAAAAACAAAACTTAATTCAAAATATTATGATGGTTGTAATTATAATTTTTATTCTTAATATTCAGGTTTCCCTAGCTTTTTATATGTTTTTTTCATCAATTTTTACAGCATGTCAAACTTATGGATTACACATTTATCAAAAACGCAGAAAAGATTTAAGATTAAAATAATTTATGTTAGAAAAAATAATATCTCTTTCTAGTGCTCCATTTAAAGGTGCTATTGCTATTATAAGAATGAGTGGAGATGATTGTATAAATACTTTTCAATATTTCTTTTCTAATAAAGAAAAATTAGAACACGGAAGATTTTATTATGGGAAAATTATAAACAATCAAGAAATTGTTGACGAAGTTATTGCTCTAATTTATAAAAAACCTAATTCATTCACTGGTGAAGAAATGGTTGAAATTAATTGTCACGGAAGTTTGTATGTTGTTGATCAAATAATTTCGTTATTTATACAAAATGGATTTAGGCAAGCAAATAAAGGCGAGTTCACACTACGAGCATTTTTAAATAATAAAATAAATTTAATTCAAGCTGAATCAATTAATGATCTTGTTAATAGCAGAAATGAAATTTCAAGGAAAATTTCTATAAATAATTTAGTTAACAGAGCTGATAATAAAATAAAAATAATTAAAGAAAAAATTTTAAATTTAATAACTGATATAGAAGTGAAAATTGATTACCCAGAATATTATGACATTATTGAAAAACTACACGAGGAATTGAAAAATAATTTATTAATTATAATTAAAGAATTGCAAGTAATAGAATCAAAATCTATTTTATCTCAACCTTTACTAAATGGTATAAAAACAGCTATTATAGGAAAACCTAATGTTGGAAAATCTAGTTTATTAAACTGTTTAATAAAAGAAGACAAAGCTATAGTTTCTCATATTCCAGGAACAACAAGAGATTATGTTGAGGGTGAAGTTCTAATAAATGATATTTTATTAAAAATAATTGATACTGCAGGAATCAGAAAAACAAAAAATTTATTAGAAAAACAAGGTATTGAAAGATCAATAAAAATTGCTCAACACGCTGATATTGTTATATTTTTGATAGATTCAGAATTAGAAAAAATTTCTTCTGAGGAAAAAAAATAATTAGTAACATAGATAAAAACAAAATCATTTTTGTTCGAAATAAAAAAGATTTATTAAGCGTTAGAGAAGATTTTAACACACCATTTATTTCTACAAAAAATAATGACATTGAAGAATTAGTAAATATTTTAGTTAAAAAATTTAAAAATTTTCAAATTAATTCAAGCGATCTAGTATTAACGAATGTTCGTCAAATTAGTTACATAAAATCTTTATCTAAATCTTTAAAATTAATTAATAAAATGTTGGATGGAAAACAAAATTTGGAATTAATTTCATTAGAATTACAAAAAACATTGTTATTTATAAATGAATTATTAGGTGAAGATTATTCAGAGGAAATTATTACAAATTTATTTAAGAATTATTGTTTAGGTAAATAAGATAAAATAAAAGTAAGGAAATTATGAACGGTTATATCGATACACATTGTCACCTTAATAGTGAGTTATATGAAAATGAAAATGTTCCAATTGATGAATTAATATCACAAGCAACAACTAATGAAATAATTTCGTTAGTTAATGTTGGAACTACTATTGAAGATAGTAAAAAAGTTGTTGAAACGGCAACTGTGAAAAAAAACATTTATGCTGCTATAGGTGTTCATCCAAATTATGTTTTGGATAATAAAATTAGCCCTAATGATATTGAAATTTTAAATGAGTTATCTAAAAATAAAAAAGTAATTGCGATCGGTGAAATTGGTTTGGATTATCATTACGCACGTTCTATTGAACAGAGAAAAAATCAATTAATTACTTTCACTAAACAAATAGAATTATCACTAGATAAAAAATTACCCGTAATAATTCATTGTCGCGATGCATGAAGTGATTTAGTAAATGTTTTAAGAAAATATAAAAATAAAGGAATAAAAGGAATAGTACATTGTTATTCAGGTGATTTATCAGTAGCAAAAGAATTAGTACAAATGGGTTTCTATATATCATTTTCAGGAATTATCACATTTAAGAATGCTGTTGAAATAAGAGAAGTTGTTGATTGATGTCCTATTCAAAATTTACTTATTGAAACAGATTCTCCTTATTTATCGCCAGAACCATATAGGGGAAAATTGAATCGTCCGGAATATGTTGTCTTTGTAGCTAAAAAGATTGCTGAGATTAAAAAAATAACATTAGATCAATTAAGCTTGCAATTGATCGATAATGTTGCAAATATTTTAGGAATTTAATGAATCACCACTTTTTTAAAAAAAAATGAGGACAAAACTTTCTAAGAAATAATCACATTATAGAAAAAATTATTGATCAAATAGATAATGATTCTTATGTAATAGAGGTTGGTCCAGGAGATGGTGCACTAACGAAAAGAATACTTTCTAAAGTTAAAAAACTTGTGGCAATAGAAATCGATAGTGATTTAATTGAGAAATTAAATAATGAAATTAAAGATGAAAAATTTAAACTAATTAATTATGATGTAATGAAAATAGATTTTAATTCTTTTATTAATGAACATTTTCAAAGTGCAAAAAAAATTACATTAGTTTCGAATTTACCTTATAACATTAGTTCTCAAGTTTTATTTAAAATATATGAAAATTATGATTTATTTGATAAAGCTATATTAATGTTGCAAAAAGAAGTCGCTGACAAATTAAATGCTAACCCATCAGACGAAAATTATAGTAATATTACTGTTGCTACAAAAACTATTTGCAGTTATCAAGAAATTGCTTTTGTTGGAAGAAACAATTTTTTTCCAGTACCAAATGTCGACAGTAAAGTTTTTAAATTAACATTTAATAAAAATTTAGACGGGATAGATTTAAATAAATTTTTAAATTATTTAAAGAAAATTTTTTTGCATCGAAGAAAAACATTAAAAAATAATTTAAAAAACTTTCATATAAACGATGAAAAAATAGATAATTTGCTAAATATAAAAAAATTAAATAAAACTATTAGACCTGAAGAATTGAACGAAAAAAATCATCTTTCATTGTTTTTTTTATTAAATGATTTTAACTTGATTAAATCAAACGCCAAAATAACTTTGGCTTTGTCTGTTGGAAAGAAAATAAATGATTATCATGAAATTTTAGGTATATATTATCCTATTTTTAATTTATATGATGAAATCTTTATTAAAGAATCAAATACAAATAAAGTAAATTTTTACCCATCACAAATATATAATTCCACTATTGATAAAATTTTAAAGAAAAATTTAACTGAAAAAAAATACGAGATTTTTGTGATAAAAAACATTCCGCTAGGTTCAGGAATGGCAGGCGGCAGTTCTAATGCATGATTTTTTTTAGATTATATTAACAATAAAAATTCTTTAAATTTAAGTAAAAATGAAATTGAAAATATACTTAAACCTATTTCAACTGATTCATTATTTTTTATTAATAATAGTTTGTCGTTAGTTTCCGGTAATGGTGAAATTCTTGAAGAAATAGACACAAAATTAAAGCTAGATGTTGAATTATTTTTTAGTGAAATTAATTCCTCCACCAAAAAAGTCTATGAAGAATTTGATCGAATAACTAATGATCCGAAAATTAATAATGACAAAATTAATTTAATTGTAAATTCACTTAAAAATGATGATTTAAAAAATGTTAAAAATCATTTATTTAATGACCTATCACTAGCATTTAAAAATCTTTATAATTTAAATATAAATTGAAAGGATAAAAAACTAACAGGTAGTGGTTCAACGCTGTTCGTTGTTAAATAATATGCAAAATAATCAACAAATCATTTTCGGTCTATCAAGATCTTTAGAATTAGCTAAGAAAGTTTCAAAACAGGCATCAATTTTATTAGGTGAAGTGGAAAAATTAGAATTTAAAGACGGGGAAATTCTTGTAAAACCCGTCAATACAGTTAGAGGTAAGGATGTTTTTATTATTCAAAGTACTTCTAAACCGGTTAATGATTCAATAATGGAATTGTTAATTTTTATAGATGCATGCACACGCGCTTCAGCTAGGAGTATAAGTTTAGTTATTCCTTATTTTGGTTATGCTAGACAAGATAGAAAAAGTAAAGTACATGAACCGATTACTTCAAAATTAATAGCTAAATTAATAAGTACATTGAAAGTCGAACGTGTAATTACATTTGATTTGCATTGTCCACAAATAGAGGGTTTTTTTGATGTTCCTGTTGATAATTTGAATGCATTACCAACTCTTTGCAATCATATTGTTAATAAGCAACTTAAAAACCTTGTGGTAGTTTCTCCAGATCAAGGTGGTGTTGTTAGAGCTAGAAAACTAGCAGAATCATTAGATACTTCATTGGCGATTATTGATAAAAGAAGACATATAGCTAATAAATCTGAGGTTATGAATATTCTTGGAGATGTGGAAAATAAAAATTGTCTTTTAATAGATGATATGATTGATACCGGAGGAACAATTATTAATGCCGCTAATGCTTTAAAAAGTAAAGGAGCTAATAAAATTTATGTAGCATGTACGCACGGTTTATTTAATGGAGATGCTGTAGAAAAATTTAATAATGCATCGTCTATTGACAATATAATTACAACAGACACAATAACTTTAGATAAAAAAATTACTAAATTAGAAGTTATCACGATATCAGATTTCTTGGCTGATGTAATTAAGGCTATTATTGAATCAAAACCAATTGGTAGTGTTTACAAAGAACATACAAAAGTTTTACCAACATCATGAAATTAATTGTAGGATTGGGTAATCCGGGAAAAGAATACGAAAAAACAAGACACAATGTTGGTTTTTTAGCTATTGATCATTACATAGAAACAAATAATCTTGGAAATTATTCAAAACATCAATTTGGTGAGTATATTAAATGTCAAGAAAAAGGTGCTATTTTTGCAAAACCAACAACTTATATGAATTTAAGTGGGACATTTGTTTGTTATTTAGCTGGTTATTTTAAAATTAATGTAAGTGATATATTCGTGATTTATGACGATATTTCATTTGAAATAGGTAAATTTAAATTAAAGCAAAACGGAACATCTGGCGGGCACAACGGAATAGATGACATTATTAAAAATTTTAAAACAACAGAAATTAAAAGACTAAAAATAGGTATTTATTCACCTCACCAATCATCAATGAAACATTTTGTTCTTTCAAAATTTAGGAATGACGAGTTAGAGAAATTACAAAAATTATTTGAAACAACAGATAGGATAATAGAAAGTTTTTTAGCAAAAGATTTTACAAAAATACAAAATGAATTTAACTCAAAGTAATTATAACAATTTAGAAGATGTTTATTTAGTCGGGATCAGTGGTGGTCCAGATAGTGTATATTTACTACATTACTTATTAAACAAAGGATACAAAAAACTAATTCTAGTCCATATTAACTACAATAAACGTCCAACAAGTAATCGGGACGAAGAAATTGTTAATCAATTAGCTAATAAGTTCTTTCTTCCTTTTGAAACACTTAATGTTACTGAAGAATTGCAAGGTAATTTTCAAAATTGAGCAAGAAAAATAAGATTATCATTTTTTAAAAAAAATATTAATAAATATAAGGCAAAGGGTGTTTTTTTAGGACACAATTTAAATGATCAAGTGGAAACATTTTTAATTAAAAAACATCAACGTAAAACCTTAAATTTTTCTGGAATAAAGAATATTCAATTAGTTAACGATATTTATTTATTTAGACCTATTCTAGAAATTTCTAGACAGCAAATTATCGAATTTTTAGACAGCAATAAAATTAATTATGGAATTGATGAAACTAATGATTCTGAAATTTATTTAAGAAATAGCATTAGAAAAAATATTAAAAATTATGAGCATCACGAAATTTTACAAAAAATTAAAGAAAATAAGATAAAAGAAGAACAAATCGTTAATCTAATTAAAAAAAATTCTAGTAATTTATTTTATATAACTAATTTTCTTTCCCTAAATAAGGAAGAAAAATTTTTTTTCTTCAAAATATGAACTAATTATTCATTATCATTAAAAAATATTGAAAACATAACTTGTTTTCTTGCAAAGAAAACAAATCCTAATGGCATTTTTGAATTAAAACAAATTAAAATTACAAAACAATATGATCAATTTTTTTTACAAGAATTAGAGCAAAAAAACATTAGCAAATATGAAGTTATTATTGAAAATAAAAACTTTTCTTTTCAAAATGAATATTTATCTATTAGTTCTTCATTTAAAATTGATCACAAATACTGAGAATTTTGCGGAAATTTTCCATTAAAAATCAGAAATTACGAATCTCTAGATAAAATTAATGAAAAAAAAATTAGTAAATTATTTATTAAGAACAAAATTCCTCTAAACTACAGGAAAAAATGACCAGTTATCGTTGATTTGAACGAACAAGTAATTTCGGTTATTGGTATTAAAAACATTAATTCAAATGAATGTTTAAAAAAATTATCTATATATTATAAAATAATATAGATTATGAAAAAATTAATAACAAAAGAACAATTGCACGCAAGAAATATCGAGATAGCGAAAGAAATTAGTAATATTTATGGTGATGAAGAATTAACTTGCATTGTTCTTTTGAGGGGGGCTTTCTTCTTTGGTTCAGATTTATGTAAATTATTAAATAACATTAAAATTGATTTCTTAATTTCAACATCGTATGAAGGTCAAAAAAGTAAAACGAATCTTGGATATAATTTGATTTCAGATATTAGAGAAGATATTGTAGGTAAAAATGTGCTAATTATCGAAGATATTATTGATTCTGGTGATAGCATGATTGATACAATTAATATAATTAGATTAAAAAAACCAAAATCAATTACAGTGGTTTCTTGTTTAAAAAGAAAAAAAATGATTAAGTTCATTCCGTCAGATCATTTTATTTATGGTTTTGAAGTAGGAGAAGGATTTCTTGTGGGTTATGGACTTGATCATAATCAAAAACAGCGTGAATTAGAAGATATTTATACAATTGAATAAAATTTGTAATGGAAAAGTTAATAAATTATAATAATTTTATCTTTTGCGAAAGTGAGAATTAATGGATAAAAATAAGAAACCTCAAAATAATACTGAAAAAAATAACAATATAAGAAAAATCATTATATGATGTACAGCTTTAGCAATAATAGGTGTTATTGTTTACTTCTTATTTTTCTATTCTCCTTATGGCGAAATAAGCATATACGACTTAATTAACCATTTAGGTAATGGTTGAAAAATTAGTAAAGGAACACTATATTTTGATTCGGCCGTGTATACAGGTTATTTTGATTTAATTGATCCTAGTGGTAAACATCATCTTGTAGAAGTTTCCTTTTTAAATGCGGCTTTTCCTGGTGGCACTGAAACATTTTTAGATAAACTTTTAAATCTAGATGGAGGACATGTCATTCAAATTCATAAGAATGAAGGTCCAAGTTTTTGAGAGTCACTTTTAAGTAGTTTAATTCCGGTTTTATTAATCGGAGCTTTAATGTTTTTCCTATTCAAAAATATTGCTAAATCAGGAAAAATGGACATGGGTTTTGATAGCAAATCAAAAGCTAAAATTTCAACATCTAATTTAACATTTAATGATGTTGCTGGTTATAAAGAAGAGAAGGAAGAACTACAAGAAATTGTGTCATTTTTAACATCTCCTGAGAAATTTAATGCGATGGGTGTTAGATTACCGCGCGGAGTATTGTTGGTAGGTCCCGCTGGAACTGGAAAAACATTATTAGCTAAAGCTGTTGCTGGTGAAGCGAATGTACCTTTCTTTTCGGTATCAGGATCAGATTTTGTAGAAATGTTTGTAGGTTTAGGAGCTTCAAGAGTAAGAGATTTATTTAAAACGGCTCGTAAAATGTCTCCTTGTATAATTTTCTTTGATGAAATTGATGCTGTTGGTCGAAGTAGAGGAATTGGTATCGGTGGCGGAAACGATGAAAGAGAACAAACTTTAAACCAAATTCTTGTTGAATTGGACGGATTTAATACTTCTAGTGGAATAGTTGTTATGGCTGCAACAAATCGCGCAGAAGTTTTAGATCCCGCATTATTAAGACCAGGTCGTTTTGATAGAAAGGTAAATTTTCATCTACCTAACTTACAAGAACGTATGCAAATTTTAAAAATTCATGCAAAAAATAAAAATTTTGATGTCACTGTAGATTTTGAATTAATAGGAAGAAAGACGGCTGGTTTTAGTGGTGCTGAATTAGAAAATTTAATCAATGAAGCTGCCATTTTAGCTGTTCGTTTCGGTAAAACGATAGTAACTAATGATGAAATTAACGAATCATTCGATAGAATTATTGCAGGTTTATCTAAAGTTTCGAAAGTTTACACAAAACATGAAAAAGAATTAATTGCTTATCATGAAGCAGGGCATGCATTAATTGGTTTAAAAATGGAAACAGGTGATAAAGTTACTAAAGTTTCGATAGTTCCTAGAGGAAACGCTGGAGGATATACTTTATCAACTCCAGAAGAAGATAATTCTTTAATGCCTAAAAAACAATTAGTTTCAAAAATAATTACTTTCCTTGGAGGAAGGGCATCAGAAGAATTAATTTTCGGTAAAGATAACATAACAACCGGAGCTGTTAATGATTTTGAGGTTTCATCAGACATAATTCGTAGAATGGTAACTGTATTTGGAATGAGTGAATTAGGCATGGTAAACTACGCAATTGTTACATCAAATAATTCCTCAGGTTATGCCATCCCAAGAGAAGTAACAATCTCGGATAAAAAATTAAATCAAATAGATGAAATTGTAGAAAAAACAATGATTGAATGTTACGATCAATCTAAAAAAATATTAAAAAAATATCGTAAGGAATTAGATTTAATAGCACAAGGATTGCTAAAATATGAAACTTTGGATGAAGAAGATTTGAAACAAATACTTGAAACTCATACAATTCCTGAAAAAAATGTTGAAGATTTAGCACACAATAAGTTAAGAAAAGTAAATTTAAATAAGATAGAAGATATAAAGAAAGTAAAAAAAGTTTATACTAACAATCCAGCGGTTAGTGTAAAAAGTTTAGAAAAAGACACTGATACTGATAAAAAAGATTAGTTCAAAAAGGGGAACACATGTCTAAAACAGAAGTAACACAAGAAGAAAAAAAAGAGATATCTAAGCAAAAACGCGAAGATAAAATAAAATTTAAGGAAGCAAAAAAAATTCAGAAGCAACTTTTAAAACAGGCGGCTATGACAAGAAAGAAATATTCTACACGCATTATTCGTGGAGATGTTATTGCAACAACTGGTATCAAACCAGATCTAGAGCAACACATTATTGAAGTTTCACAAGTCCGTAAATCATACACACAAGGAGCTAATAGTTTTCAAGTTTTGAAAAATATTGATTTGAAAATAAAGCGTGGTGATTTTGTCGTTATTTTAGGGCCTTCAGGTTCAGGAAAAACAACGTTACTTAATGTAATTAGTGGACTAGATACTATTGACAGTGGTGATATTTTAGTTGATGGTTATAACATTGCATTATTGAAAGATAAGCATTTAACTGAGTTTAGAAGAAACAAAATAGGTTTTGTTTTCCAACAATACAATTTACTTCCTCATTTAACTGCAAAAGAAAATGCTGAAGTTGGAGCTAACCTAAATAGAAACAAGAAAAGTGAATTAAAAATAGATAAAATTTTTAAAATGATTTGATTAGAAGATCATATGCATAAATTTCCTTATCAATTATCTGGTGGTCAACAACAGCGTGTAAGTATCGCTAGAGCTTTGGCAAAAGAACCTTCAATATTGTTTTGTGATGAACCAACCGGAGCACTAGATGAAGCCACAGGAAGAATTGTCCTTGAAGTTTTAGTTAATATTAATAAAAAAAATAAAACAACTATTATTCTTGTTACGCATAATCCAAATATTGCTGAAATTGCTAATTCAGTTATTACCATTGTGAATGGTGGAATCCAGTCTTATAAAACAATTAAGGATCCAAAATCTCCAAAAGAAATTAATTGAGCGTAGTAGATGATTCTATTAATTAAAAATGGGTTTGTTGAAATAAGAAAATACTTTTTCCAATTTTTATGTTGTATATTATTAATTTTTTCAGGAATCACTATTTTTACAACACTAAATTTATCAGGTAAAGCAATTTCAGATAGTTTTTATTATTATTCAAAAGCAACAAAGCTTTATAATTTTAATACTCCAGATAACAATACAAGTTCATTTGACTGAAATCCAAGTGATCCTGTAATTAAACAACAATGTAAAAACTATGTTGATTTTTCAAATCAACAAAATAGTTATGAATGCGAATTAAATCTAATAAATTATTATTCTAGCTCATCACAATTTGACTATGATTGAGACATTGCTCAAAAAGTTTCTACACAAATATTCTTAAATAATCAAGTTCAGCAAATTACAGTTGAACCATTAGAAAATAATATGAATTATATGATTCCTTATTTTCAAAATGCTAATTATATGGAGTCTAATTATTTACAAGATGGAAATTGTATTGTAAATCCAGATTGAGCAAAATTAAATAATTATCATATTGGTGATATGATTAATCCATTTAATTTACAGCCTTTAAAAATCACAGGATTTGGAGTATTGCCTTATTATGTAAACGAACAAGTTTCACCATTTTTTAACAACGGAGCTATGGCATACATTGTTACAAATCCTTTTACTTTTCAAAATATTGCAAAAACTTATCAAGTTAATTCAAAAAGTATAGATTTTCGATTTAATACAGATTTTCATACAGTTGATCAAGTCAATGCTAAGGTTAGTGACTTAGATAACTTATTGCAATCAAAACTAGTTATAAAAAACCCAAAATTTCATTTTTTTAATTTTGCTTATAAATCAGGACTTGATTTTGATAATACAAATAGAAGAATTTCAATAATTTCAACATCATTATTTTTGAACGCCCAAATTGCTAACATTTTCTTGGTTATATTGTTAAGTAATGCCGGAATAATTACATTTATAGTTGTTAGAAGAAGAATTTCAGATTCACAAAAACAAATCGGTTTATTAAAATCACTTGGTTACACTAATCTTGAAATTGCTGCTTGGTTTTTACCTTTTTCCTTTGTTGCTTGTTTGATAGGATCTGTATTAGGATCGCTAACGGGATTTTTATTGCAATCATTTATTAACGAACTCTACCACATGTATTATCCGTTAAATATATTTGATTACTCATGACAAACTTTCTTTTTTTCTTTAGTCATTCCAATTATTTTAATTTCGGGAACAAATTTATTTTTCTCTGTTCGCTTAATATCAAAAAACACAGCATCCTTAATGAGGGGAGCAACATCGGATAAAGTTACTTTCATATTTAGTTTATTGCGTGTATGAACGTCTAATTTATCATTTAAATTTCGTTTCACTTTTGCTTTGTTTTTAAAATCTATTGGCAAAATGACAATTGTGGCTGTAAGTACACTAATTTCAGGATTTCTAGCACTATTTAGTGTGTCAGCATCATCAACTGTGGAGGTATTATCAAGAAATGCCTTAGCCACATCACATTATAATTACATGTATAAATTTAATGAAAATTATTTACTAAATAATAACTATAAAATGTTTCAAGAAAAATGTATTAACGGAGAGCAACGAATTCCTGAATGTTTATGGGCCAAAGGGCAGGCAGGTAATCCTGATCAATACATAAGTCCTTTAGATTCAACCTCTCTTTTTAAAGCTATTGAAGATAGTATTAACAAAGGTTCTTTTGATTTGGTAGCATTATCTGGAAAATATTATTTATTAACAGATGATAATAAAAATTATTTGAAAGTAACTATAATTCCTTTCATAACGAACATTATCAACACCACTTCTAACCAACAATTAAGAACAGAATTGGGTGTTTTGTTGATTTACCTAAGTGAAGTTATTAATTCATCAAAACCATATGTAACTTTTGGTTATTTAGTGCAAGGTCAAAATGACGTTAGCGGTTTGAATTTTCAGGATAAGATTGATCCCAATCAACAAAACAATTTGCAAACAACATCGATTATTTCATGATATGGGGATTATAAAAATTTATCTAAATTTATGACATATTATACTAATTCTTTTCAGCAAGCATTAGAACAAAAAATAAGTAATTACACTCCGATTGCTGTTTCGACATTTTTAGCCCAACAAGATTCCTTAAAAGTTGGATCAACAATGGAGTTGGGTAATACAAAATGTGAAATTGTTGATATTTATGATAATAGAGTAATGAGTGAAATAACCATGTCACCAACAAATATGTACAAATATTTGTTAGATGAGCAAAAAATTTCAATAGTTACATATAATAAATTAATTTCAGAATCACTATCGGAACAAGAGCATTTTAGTAACATGTTATTATCTAATGAAACAATGCAAGAATACCCTTTTAATTATCTTCCGATAAATGTTTCTAAGGTTTCTAATTCAACTTTTTTATCTTGATATTTTAATTTAAATCAATTAAAGGAATTTATATCAGGGCAAATTAATAAATTAAATATCATGATTACTTTATTAATAATTGCTAGCGCAATAATTTCATTAATTATCATATTAGTTATTGCAAATGTAATTATCAATGAAAATAAAATAATCATATCTATTATGAAAGTTCTTGGTTATCGAACAAATCAAATTAATAGAATGTTTCTTGGAATGTATTTACCTGTAATGTTAGCTGCATTCTTGTTATCAATAGGTTTTGTTAATGTTTTACTAAATTATTTAACAAACACTATTTCTTCTAACGCTAATGTTTTAGTGGATTTCTCATTAAACATCTTTGATATTTTGATTTCATTATCAATTATAATTATTTTGTATGCATTATCAGTTTTATCGGGGTATCGCTTAATCAAAAAAATTGGATTTTTAAAAGCAATTCAAGCCGAGTAGGAAAATTATGAACAAAATTCTTAAAAATATGTATAAAGGGATCTTTTCACACAAAACACAGTTAATAGCTTTAATTGTTTTAGTTTGTATAGGTGTCAGTTTTGCAATTGGCGTAAGTTCATCGATTCAAGTTATTAGTAAAAAATACGATGAAATGGTTAAAGAATCAACACCACATCAATTTATTATGGATATTTCTAATCTTTCTGATGTCAGTGATGAAAATGATAAAAATCATCAAATTCACGACGAAAGTCATTTATTAAAAAATATCGAAACTTATTTGAATCCTTTTTTTACAAGTAGTAATGTACAAGAACAATATACAGTTAAAGATATTCACGAATTATATACTGGATCGGTATCTGGAGATAAGGGTGCAAATTCAGTATTTAAAGTTGAACCATATCAAGCGACCGGTGTAGATAAAACTATTATTGTTAAAACGATGATTGATCCGAGTAAAATGCAAGCTGATGAAATTTACATTTCACCATTTTATGCTCAAGCAAGACATATCAATTTAGGAGATTCAATAACGGTAGGGCAAGATAAACCTTATAAAGTTGTTGGTTATGCAGTTAGTTATGATTTTTTATTTATGCAAGTTGATAAATTAAATCAAATTCCTGATGGTCAAAACGAGGCAATGGTTTATTGTAGTCCTAATGCCTTTTATTACAATCCAACAGATTTAGCTGATGGAAGTCGATTTGCAACAACATCTAATCAAGACCGCGAAATTTATATTATGGGAGCAACGAATCAAAAAAATTTCGATTTTCGAAATTTTTTACAAAATAAAATAAAAAACCCAGCATTCAACAACTCAACCGGAATTTTAAATGTAACTGGAAGTGGTTTTAATTATTCCTTCAATATATATAACGGGAATGACCCAAAATTTTTATTTAATAACCGCTCAAATACTTTTGGTAATATAATTGATGACACAAAGAGTATTATGATCGTTTTGATGATTATTTTAACGATAGTTACATGATTCATCATTACCATCATTAGCAAGAAGCGTCTAGATCAAGATAGTCAACATATTGGTATTTTCATTGCCAATGGTTATCGAAAACTAGAAATTATTTTAAGTTATGTAGGTTATTCGTTTATTAGCACGATTGTTTCATCAGTTTTGGCTATTTTTGTCTCAATTGGAGTTTATTATTTTATTACTCAATTATTTTTAAGTTTATTTAATTTACCAATTTTTGGGACACCATGAGATTTCGGAGAAATTGCAATATATTCTGTTATTTCCGCGATAATAGCTATCATAATTACTTGTTCAATAACATTCTTATTCTTGTGATTTAAATTAAGAAATGTGACGACTATTGAATTAGTGAAAAGGGAGGTTTAAAGTGAAAAAAGAACCTAATTTCTTTAAAAATATTTTAGAGAATAATAAATTTTATCGTCGCCATTTACGTAATAAAACTCTAAAAAAAGAATTATCAGAACAAGAATGACAAGAAAAAAAATATCGCGATTATCAATACATTCGCAATTTACGTAGTATGCAATGATCAATTGCTACTAGATACATTTCTCGTATTGCAACTGTTGCAATAATTATGTTTACTTCATCAACTTTAATTTTGATTTCTATTTTATTACCTAATGCCTTAGGTGTTTTTAAATCAGGAGCTATTAATGGATTCGGAAATTACCAATCCTATAGTGAATATCACGATACAGCTATTAATATTCCGGTTACAAAAGGTAATTCAGAACAAAGTTTTGATCAACAAGTTGATACAACAGATCCATATTTATCACCAGTTGGAGGACCTTTTTCACCATTCAATGGCGAAAAAGGAGTAGATAATCGTTATAGTGTTTTTGATGAAAATGATGATTACCAAACAAGTTATGCACCAAATTACACAAGTTCACCTTTAAACCTATCATTATTTAGTTATTTAGGTGGGTTTGTAATTAGTACAAAATGGGTTCAAAACTTAGACAATAGTGGAATTAGTGCTCCGGCTTTCAAGAATACAATTTGTAGTGCTTTGGGTATAGATCCAAACGGACCAGGAATAAAAACAGGAGTAGATTGTATTACCCAAGTAATTAGGCAAAATGCTCCAGCATATATTAACCAAAAATTATTTGGAACTGGTGCTCAACCGAACATTTATTTGACAGCTGCAGATATAGAATATAGTTATTTAACAGACACACTATACACTCACATAAATGGTAATATCGAAGATAAAAATATTAAGTCAGAAATATGAGGTTTAAATCCCAATAGTAGTTTTAATTTAACAGACGGACAAACAGATTTATTTAGTAAATTAAATAGTTCTTTATTGCAATATGCTGGGAAAAATGTTTTCCCGTGTTTTGTCAATAAAACACTAGAGAACGATTTGAAGGTTAATAATGCCATTGATAGTAATGGGGATTTTATGTATCAATCAAACTATCAAGTCGGATTTTATCAGGACCCAACAGATCCAAATAAATGGTTGGCGATTAATCCAAATAATTACTATTGATCATTGAATAATGGGTTATCAGTTTTTTTTGATCCGCTAAATAGTCCAGGAAGTTCAACAGATGCCTTTCTAAATGCTGAATCAACATTTGATCCGTCGCAAGCACGTCCAACTCAAGACAAAGTCGTGGATGTTAATAATAGTGTTGATGCTTTGGTTGCTAAAGGGAAATTTAAAATAGAAACAATTCCTTACACAGTTAAAATGCATAGTATTGGTGTTGCAAATGATTTTGGTGATGCAAGAATTTTTACAACACACTCATTAGCTAACGAAATCGCTGGATATTATGCACCAACAACAAATGATCATTTTATTTACAATTTACAAGCAAAATCACCTTTCGATTTAACATCATCAACGATTAGTGAATTATCTAAACCCACTTACTATAACTCTAATTCACCGATTGCTCAAGCTTTAACGCCGGTTAGTTTAGATGACATTGAAAATTATTTATCAAAAACGCCTAATGCTCATTTAGCTTCAGATGGTCACCCTTATCAAGATAAAATTTGAGCTCCTTTACTGCAAGGAGATATTAAAAACGATAAATATAGTTTATCTGGTGGATACACATTGTATTCATTTAAGGACGATCAAAGTGATATTTATTTTAACGGCCGACTATCAACGCAATTAGAAAATGCTGATTTATCGATATTTTCAATTTGAACACCATACGGAAATTATGATCGTTTTGGAATGTCAGACACTTCTGATAAAAATTGAGACCCGACTCAATTTGCAAATGGATATAAATGTAGTGGACCCGCCGACCCTACATGTATAGGTTCTGCAAATCAATCTTCAATATCGGTACAAAATGCTTATTCAAAGAAAGAAGTTGTAGATGCTATCGATAAAATTGTTCAACTAATTACAATTGTTTTATATGGAACGCTATTATTCTTTTTGGTTGTATCGTTAATAATTATTCTAGTTTCAACAAACATTGTTATTGATGATAACAAAAAAAATATTTCTGCTTTTAAAATTATGGGTTACCGTAATTCTGAAGTAATAAAAATTATCACTCAACCGTATTTTATGACAGTTATTTTGGCATTCCTTCTAGCAATTCCTGTTGTTATTGGTATTTTCAGCGTTTTATTAGACGTTATCGGTTCGGTTACTGGTTTAAATTTAGCTCAATCGGGTATTTCAATATGAGAGTTTGCTCAATGATGACATTTCGCAATCGGTCTAGTAATAATTGTTTTTATTTATACCTTAAATATATTTCTAAATAGAAAAGCATTAGATAGAATTAAACCAATTGATGTTTTAAAAGGATAGACATGGAATACAATAGAAAATTTTCTGAACAGGAACAAATTCGTCGTGACAAAAAGAAAAATTAAAAAATTTAGGATTTGAAAATTATTCATCAAAAAAAGAAACTAATACTTCAATTGAAGAATTATTTATTAGATATAATGAATTATCAAAAGAGGAACTTGAAAACAAAAATAATTACACCTATCAAGTAATGGGTCGCGTAATGGCTAAACGTGATCAGGGAAAAACAATTTTCTTTAATATTAAAGAAGTTCTAAAATCAATTCAATGTTATGCTAGACAAGATGCCTTAACTGAAAATGAATTTGCAGGGCTAGGTTTAATGGATATAGGGGATATTGTTTATGTTACTGGAACGATTATGAAAACCAAACTTGGTGAATTAACCTTAAAAATTAAATCTTGAGAAAATGTCACAAAAAGTTTGAAGGTTTTACCTGAAAAATATCATGGTTTGAATGATATAGAAGAAAAATATCGTCACCGTTATGTAGATTTAATTACAAGTGATGAAACAAAACAAGTTTTTATTGATAGAACTAAAATTATTAAATCAATTAGAAATTTTTTGGATGATCAAAATATTTTAGAGGTTGACACTCCAATGCTTCATGCAATTCTTGGTGGAGCAGCAGCTGAACCGTTTGTTACACATCACAACCAATTAGACAGAGATTTTTATTTACGTGTTGCCCCAGAATTATTTTTAAAAAGACTAATTGTTGGTGGTTATAGAGGTGTTTATGAGATGGGAAAAAATTTCCGTAATGAAGGCATTTCTATAAAACATAATCCCGAATTTACTGCCATTGAAATTTATATCGCAAATCAAGACCTTCGAGATATGATGAAGTTGACTGAAGATTTAATTAAGCATGCTGCATCAAAAATTATGACTAGTATGAAAATAAATTATGATGGCAACGACATCGATTTAAATGAATTTAGTAGAATTTCGATGATAGATAGCATCAAAAAAGAAACTAATATCAACTTTTTAGCGAAAAATTATTCAATAGATGATTTGCTAAAGATATGTAAAGAACATAACATACATGTTGAAAATCATCAAAAAACCTTTGGACATGTAGTTAATTTATTTTTTGAACATTTTGTAGAGAAAACACTTATAAATCCGACATTTATTTATGATTATCCAATTGAAATATCGCCATTTGCTCAAAAATTGAAAGAAGATGAACGTTTTACGGATAGATTTGAATTATTTATTGGGGGAAGAGAATACGCTAATGCTTTTACGGAATTAAATGACCCAGATGATCAAATGGAACGCTTGGAAAACCAATTAAAAGAGAAAGAGAAAGGAAATAAGGAAGCGAATGAAATAGATATAGATTTCATTGAGGCTTTGGAATACGGAATGCCGCCTACAGGGGGGTTAGGCATCGGAATTGATCGTCTAATTATGTTGCTAACAAATAGAAGAAATATTCGCGACGTAATTTTATTTCCAACATTAAAAACAAAATAATGGTAGAAAATCAAAAAAATGTTTTATTTATTTAAAAATAATTTTAAAAGTATTTCTAAGAATAAGATTAGTTTCATATCGATTCTTTTTATTTCTTTATTAAATTCCTTATTGTTTGTTGTTTTTGCTTTTTCATTAGATAATTATGAAACATCTTTTGCAAAATACGAAAATCAAACTTATTTGCATTACTATTCGCTAGATAAAAACAAAGTATCTTTAAAAGATGGTTCACCGATTACTAATGATAATTTTAATAATTGATTTAACAAACCTTTCGGAAGTAAAGGTTTAGAGTGAACTGAAAATTACGAAATTACTTCAATTACAAATTTTAGAGGAGTTTTGAGTTATTTTTCTTTTTTAAATTTTAATGGAACAAATGATCATCCTTTTACATTTAATAATGCCAAGGTAGATTTACCTGATATTACAAAAATGAATAATCAATTTAATATAAACGATGAGAATCCAGACATTAATTCCGAAATAAAAACCGGATTACCTGTCTTAGCTAGTCAACCATGGGCAGAAAATTGAAATATTCACATCGGTGATAGTGTGAGTATTTTTGGATTGACATTACTAATTACAGGATTTGCCAAACCTGCCAATTTAGTTTCTCCAGTTATTGGAGATAACATTTCAACAAAAGGTACTAATTCTGGATTCTTTATTATTAATTTTGGAGCGGAAAGGACTATAACAGATTTAAATGATGTTGAAAATCGAGTAAATAATTTTAATAGTCATGTATCAACAAACACTTCAACGCTGAAATCTACATTTGTAATGAGGGATAATTCGCAAATTTTTTCAAATAATTTTGTTACCCAACAATTATATTCAAAATACAAAACATCTTTTGATGACGATTTTAAATGAATAGAACAACGAGACCAAGATTCAAAAATAAATATTCTTCAGAATTCTTGAGTGGATGATTTTAGAATTAGTCGTTTTCTTAAAACAATGGAATCAATAGTTTTTTTTCGAAATTTTTTTGGGATATCGTTGACACTTATCGTTTCTCTAATTACAGCCATTACTCTTAAAAGATTAATTCATAATTCTAAAACTGAAATAGGTATTTTAAAATCTCTAGGTTATTCGCCAGCAAGTATTGCTATTAGTTATTCGACATTATTAGGATTTATTGGAATTTTAGCAGGTTTGTTTGGAGCGCTTACTGGATTTTTATTACAAGCAATTGTTACCTCCTTGTCATCAGACGTTTTCTTAATAACAATACCTTTATCCGCATTTTTTGTGGTACCATGACTGATTGGTTTATTTTTCCCGGTAGTGTTATTGGTTTGTTTAGGTTTTATTTTTAATATGCAGTACACGACTAAAAAAATATTAGTTCTTACGCGACCAATTGTTATGACTAATTTATATTTTTTATCATCATTAAATGGATTATTAGATAGACTTCCTTTTTGAACAAAATTTTCAACAAACACTGCTTTAAAATCAATGTCAAAATTAGCAACTTTGCTTTTAGGAATTATGTTCTCAACAACATTACTATTTACAGCTTTTTCTATGAATGGTTTGATTTCGAGAAATTTGCAGGAAAGTTTGAAACCTTTGAATTACAATTTTGAAATTACTTATAACCGTCAACAAATTATAGATAACAAAAATATTTTAATAAATAGTCCAGATCCAGAAGTTAACTTAAATGGAAGCTATTATGGCAAAACCACAACCGACGTTTTAACACCAAAAAATGGTTCTTATTCTCTAGTTCCTGAACAGGACGGAGCAAGTAGAAACATTAATGAAGAATGAACTAAAAATCTTCAAAAATTAAGTACACCAGATATTGAAAAATTATTTACATTTATGATGAATAACGGGATGGGCGGTTATTATTTTACAGTCCAAGAAATTAATCAGCAGGCTGGAGGAATTGATAAAAGTACACTACCAGATGTTGCTAGAGTTTTAAGTAATATTGCTAGCATTTTACCTTCAGGAAATATTAAAACATTTGTAAATAGTTTAATAAATAGTGTAAACGAATTAGAAGCAAATTTTAGCGGATTACCGACCACGAATAAAAATTTTTATATTAATTCTGGTTTTTCTTTATATGATTCTGAACACGATTATCGTTATGCAGATTCATCTACAATTATTAAAGTTCCGACTGGTGAGAATGTTGATTTCGATGTTAAGGGCATGAATGATTTATATAATAACTTACCGATTTCTAATTTTGTAAATACTATTAACTATACAGAAATAAACAATTTACAACAAGATCAAAATTTACCTGGAGTAATGGTGAATCAAAATGCTAGTGATAATTATGGAATTAAAATCGGGGATATTATAAATATAAACGGACAAAACTGTTTAGTTCAGAAAATTTTTTCCGGTTATTTTAAGAACATTATTATTACCTCGGATAAAAACTTTTCAACTATTTTTTTTCCACATCAAACTATTCTAGATGATAAATTAAATAATGCTGTAATTTATAATAAATATTTTAATAATAATTTAAGTATTAGTGATTACCTATCGACACGTTTTTCTTTTGTTTTACAAACATCACCAGATAATCCAAATGTATTTAGCGCTTCAACCAATTTTTCATCATTTTATTCAGTAAAAGATGTTTTAGATGCTGTTAATTTAATTGTTTCAACGGTTCAAATTTTTATCGCTATTACCGTTTTTGTTTTTATTGCTATTGCTATAATCATTATTATGTCGGTTATCGTGTTAATTGTTTATGAAAATTCATTATTTATGTCAATTATGAAAGTTCTAGGATATTCATCAGGTCAAATTAATAAGTTGTTTATGTCTATATATATGCCGTCCATTTTTATTGGACTTGGGCTTGGTGTTCCTCTTTCAGTTTTTGCTGTAAATTATTTATCAAATCAATTGACAACAGTGTTAACAATCGGGATTAGCCCGCATACTGATATTTGAGACCTATTAGCATCTATTAGTGTTGTTGTACTGATCGTATTAATTGCTGCATTATTTAGTAAATCTCTTATTAATAAAATTGAAATGAATCAAGCTTTAAAATCTTTAAATTAAAAATATATGCACATTAGTTGCTCTAATTGGGTTTAGATAATTAAAAATTTTTTTATAAAAAATATTGTTAAATATTATGTATCATAATATTTACCAAGGGGGGAAAATGTTTTTAGAAGAAACAAAAACCGAAAAATTATTAGTGCCTAAATGTGATGAAGGGATGAAAAAAATGTACTCAAAATCATACATAAAATCATTAAATGACGACATAGAGAGATGTTTTGGATGGGTTTATCCTATTGAAGACCATTATAAAATTACTAATCAAGGAATTTCTAGATTGGTTATGCTGGATAGGTATAGTCAAAAAGATAAAAATCAGGAAACCTTAAAAAAAGGCGATTTAGTTGTTGTTATTTTAAGAGAGGATCCGCTATTTCCATCTCGTGGAATTGGTAATATCATCGAACTAAATAATAGTAATGTAAAAGTGAAAGTAGAAGAACAATATTTATCAAATTTATCGCAAGATGAACAGGCAAATGATGGTATTATTGTTAGAAATTGTGGCCAAATAGAAAAACCTCTTGAAATTTTTTGAGAGCAAATTGCTAAGAGAGTAGCTCATAATTTATCTGAACAAGAATTGACAGATGGATCAAAAAAACGTTACGAAATGGAATTTTTTAATGAAATTAGTAATTATCGTTTTATACCTGCAGGTAGAGTTCTATATGGTGCAGGGAGTGATAGTAAAGTAACTTATTTTAACTGTTTCGTTTTGCCGTTTATTAAAGACTCTCGTTCTGGTATTTCAGACCACAGAAAAATGGCAATGGAAATTATGTCAAGAGGTGGTGGTGTTGGAACTAACGGAAGTACTTTAAGACCGAAACACGCTGTTGCTAAAGCTGTGGGAGGTAGATCATCAGGAGCAGTTTCTTGATTAAACGACATTTCGAATTTAACACACTTAGTTGAACAAGGTGGAAGTCGTCGTGGAGCTCAAATGATTATGCTTTCTGATTGACACCCCGATATTATCGAATTCATCATTTCTAAAATGCAACGCCCCGATGTTATTTTGTGATTAAAAGAAAATTCAAATGATCCATTAATTAGAGAAGAAGCTGCTAAGAAAATAAAATTTATTCCGATATCAAATAGTGATAGAGAAATGTATGAAAGTATTTTAAGAAATAAAAAAGATTTTAAACCAAATATCGTTCAACATGCCACTGATTCTTTAAGAGCTGGCGGAAAATGAGAAGTATTGAATCCAGAATTTTTAACTGGTGCAAATATTTCAATCACTTTATCAGATGAATTCATGAATGCTGTTGAAAATGATAGTACATGAGATTTACGTTTTCCTGATTTAGAAAATTTTTCACCTGAAGAAAAACAGATTTATGAAAATGAATGATCATCATGTGGAGATATCAGTGAATGAGAAAACAAAGGATATAAAACTAAGATTTATCGTCGTATGAAAGCTAAAGATTTATACCACTTAGTTACTTTTTGTGCCACATATTCAGCTGAGCCAGGAGTGTTCTTTATTGATGTTGCAAATAAGATGACAAACGCAAAAGCATACGGGCAAAAAGTTGTTGCCACAAATCCTTGCGGGGAACAACCATTAGCTCCGTTTTCAGTTTGTAACTTAGGAGCTTTGAATTTAGCTAAGTTTGTGGATAAAAATTCTGGAAAAATTTTATATGAAGAATTAAAATCTTCAGTAGCTATTGCTGTTAGAATGTTGGATAACGTTATCGATTCAACTCCTTATTTTTTAGAGGAAAATCGTGAACAAGCTTATAAAGAAAGACGTATTGGACTAGGAATTATGGGTTTACATGATTTACTAATTTGAAACAAAAAAGCATATGGTTCTGAAGAAGGAAATGTTGTTGTCGAAAAAGTTATGGAAACTATATGTGTTACCGCTTATAAAACAAGTATCGAAATAGCAAAACAAAAAGGTTCATTCCCTTATTTAACAAACCGTGAAGCATTTATTGAAACAGGTTTTATGAAAAAAATGCCAGAGGATGTAAGACGCGATATTTTAGATTATGGAATTAGAAATTCACATTTATTAACGATTGCCCCAACCGGAAGTACAGGAACTTTAGTTGGAGGATCAACAGGTTTAGAACCATATTTTGCTTTCAAATATTTTAGATCAGGTCGTTTAGGAAAAGATATGGAAATAGAATCTGATATCGTAAAAGAATGAAAATCAGTTAATAAGTATGACCAAGAAGAATTACCAAATTATTTTATTTCTGCTATGGAATTAACGCCTGAACAACATACACAAGTTCAAGTAATTATTCAAAGATGAGTAGATTCTTCTATTTCAAAAACGGTTAATGCACCAGCAGGTTACTCAGTTGAAAATGTAGAAAAAATTTACACTATGCTTTATAAAAATGGTGCTAAAGGTGGAACTGTTTATGTAAATGGTTCAAGAACGGCACAAGTATTATCTCTTGAAAAAGAAGCAAAAGAAGAACCGTCTCAAGATTTAATTAACATGAAGGAAAAATTACGTGGAGATCGACAAGATCGTGAAATCGGAAACGAAGTCGACAATATTTGTCCACTATGTAATGAAGGTATTGTAAAAGAAATAGGTGGTTGCAATACTTGCACTAACTGTGGTGCTCAATTGAAATGTGGTTTATAATTAAATAATGAATAACGTTACTTTTATTGTTTTATGTTCTGGAAATTCTAAACGTTTTGGTAGTCAGAATAAGATTTTTTCCAACATCAACGGTAAAAAAGTTATTGAAATTTTGTTAGAAAGAATTATTGAATTTTCTTTTGCCGAAATTATTATTTCTATTAAAAAAATAGATTTACCAAAATTAGGAGAAATTTTAAATCAAGATAAATTTATTAACTGCAATTTTAAAATTTCGTATGGCGGAAGAACTCGCCAAATTAGCTCTGAGAATGCTGTTGCGAAGGCTAATTTTCCGTTTGTGATGATTCATGATGGTGCACGACCCTTTTTACAAAAAAAAGTAATTCAAGAAATTTTAAATTACATTCCTAAATATGATGCTATTATTCCAGTTTTAAAATTAAATGATACCCTTAAAATGGTAAATAAAGAATTTGTGCAAAAAACATTAGATCGAAAAAAATTTGTTTTAGTTCAAACTCCTCAATGCTTTAAAAAAAGCTTAATTCAAACTGCTTTTTTGTCAGCAAATAAAGCTGGTGACTTTGATAATTATGATGATTCAGTATTAATAGAAAAATATACAAAAAAAAGAGTTAAGACAATAGATGGGTCTTATTTAACTGAAAAAATTACGGTCCCATTGGATATTGAAAGGATTAGTAGATATGAATAAGGATTTTCAATTCATTCGTATAACGGAATTAGCTGCCATTTCATCGTATCCAATTATCGGAAGTCATAATAAAAATTTAATAGATGAATATGCCGTAAAAAAGATGCGAAAATTATTGAATGATACGGATGCTAAAATATATGTCAAAGTAGGTGAAGGTACCTTAGATGAGGCTCCTATGCTATATGTTGATGAAGTGCTAGGTAAAAAGAATAGTAAGTATAAATTTGATATAGTTGTTGATCCGATTGAAGGAACATCTAATGCTGCTAAAAATTCGGGTCCTAGTGGGTGCGTTATCGCTATTTCGAGATGAAATAAAATTAAAGCTTTACCTGATATGTATATGGAGAAATTCTTTTGTAAGCAAATGTTTGCAAAATCTATTTCACTTAAAAAAACTTTAGAACAAAATGTTATTGGAATGCAGAAAATAAAACAAAATTTGAAATGTTTAATCCTAAACAAACCACGTCACAAATTTGCGATAGAAATTTTAAAGAAAATGAATGTAGATGTAAAAACAATTGATGATGGTGATATTTTAGCTGCAATTTTGGTTGTTTCTAAGGACTACGATTTTATTTATGGTATTGGTGGAGCTCCCGAGGGTTCAGCAATGGCGGCTTTAGCCATTTCTACATTTTGTCATTTTGAAGGAAGATTATATCCTTATGAAAAAATATGAGGAAAAGATGAACACAGCGCTAGAGAAAGCATCATTATGAATGAAAAAAAACTGAATTATAAAAAAATTTATAAGTCAGATGATTTAATTAAAGATAAAAAAGTTCGTTTTATTACCACATTTTTAACCGATTTAGAACACCTTAAAGGAATTAAAAAAATTAATGATAATTACGAAGTTAATACTTTTTTTGCTTCACACGGAGTGTATCGTAAAATCGATAGTTTTTATAACACAGAAACAATTAAACAATTAAAGCCAAACTTATTTAATTAAATTCTTCTAAAGAATATACCCATTGATAAAACTAACATTTATATATATAATTGTTTATGTCAAATTTGTCATCTCTTATCACTTAGTGATCAGATGTCCAGAAGGGAGAATAAATATGGAAAAATATGAATTAATGTTTATAGTTAGTTCTAACGTGACTGAAGAAGGTTTACATGAAGTTGAACAAAAAGTTTCTTCTTACTTTAATGAAGTCATCAATTTAGACAAATGAGGAATGAAAGACTTTGAATATCCAATTAAAAAAGAGTTAAGAGGATATTATTATATTCTTGTTGGAAAGATTGATAACAAGAACAATAAAGAATTAAAGCACTACTTTCAATTTTCAAAAGAAGTACTAAGACATTTATTAATTAATGTTAATAAAGAAATTAATCATCCACTAAAAGAAGCGAAATAAGGAGGATTAATGTTTAATAAAGTAATTTTAATTGGAAGAGTTACTAAAAAACCTATTGCTACTGATTCAAGTGCTGGTAAAATTGCGAGATTTTATTTAGCAACAGATCGTGGAATAGGTAGTCAAAAGAAAACAGATTTTATTCCGTGCGTAGCTTTTGCTAAGACAGCGGAAACCGCCATTAATTATTTAGATAAAGGAACTTTAATTGCAATTGAAGGTAGATTGAATGTTTCTAATTATGTAAAAGATGGTGTAAATCAAACACAAACAACTGTTTTAATAACAACTTTTCAATTTTTAGAAAAAAAATCCACTTCACAGAAATCAAACTCAACCCAAATTGATCCAATGATTTCTGAAATGAAAGAATCTTTTGAAACAAGTTATAGTTCAAATGACGATTTTTCGTTTGATGAAGAAATTAAAACAGAAAGTAAAGACATAATAGACTGGGAGTTATAGAATGTTAAAGAGAAAATCAAAAAAAAATAGTGGGAAAATCATTAAAAAGAGAGATTCTTACTTAAAAAAGAATAATATTACATTTATCGATTACAAAGATGTAGATCTATTAAAAAAATTTATCGCAAGTAACGGAAAAATTTTACCAAGTAAAATTACAAGCGTTACAGCTAAACAACAAAGACTATTAGCTAATGCTATTAAAAGAGCAAGATTAATGAGTCTTTTATCGTATAACAAAAGATAATTATTCTAATTTATAAATCATAAATTATATACTTAAATTGTGAATACAATTTTAAACGTCTGAAAAAAAATAACACTACTATCAATTCTATTTATCATAATAGAAGCATCATCGATAGTAGTTTTTATTGCAATTGGTGAAATTCAAGATATTCTATTATCTTCAATAATTTTTGGGATTAACTTGATCTTTTTTACACTATTTTTGTGAATAAATTATTACTTAACTAGAACAAAACTAATTTCTTCTCAACAAGTTATTAATTATGTTGATAAGGTAGGTTACGATATTGCTGGCTTGGGTATTTGTATTTATGATTTAAACAAGAATATTTCGTGAATTAATTCCTTTATTGAGGAAAGAGAATCGACAAATATTATTGGAAAAAATATTGCTGAATGAATTCCTGAAATTTACAAATTGTTAGCAAATCCTGAATACAAACTTCAAATCAAGAAAAATTCTAGGTTTTATGAAATTAGAGTTCTAAAAGATAATAATATTATCTTTTTGAAAGATGTTACAGAGTATAAAAATTCTATTGATTTGTACAATAAAGAACAATTAGTTTTTGGAATTGTTTATATCGATAATTTAAAAAATATTATTTCCTCAAAAGGATCAAAATTTGAATATGAAGTTATTTCTACTATTTCTCAAATTTTGAATTCATGAGCTTCAAAACACAATATTTTTATTTATTCGACAGATATTGATAGATATATTTTCCTTTCAAAACGAGATATTTTAGAAGATGTAATGGCAAACGAAAAATTTAGTTTTATTCAAGAAATGACAAGCATTCATTGAGCAAACAAAGAGGGAGTTTCAATTAATATAGGTGTGGGTTATGGAAATAATGATCCAAACTTGCTTTATGAAATTGCTCTTGATAATCTAAAAAGAGCTCAATCTCGAGGTGGAGATCAAGCTATTATTAGAAATTATGGTGAAGTGGACCGAATAATTTTTGGTGGCAAAAATACATTAAAAGAAAAAAACATAAGAAATGAAATTAAGTTTTTTGCTCTAAAGGTAAGAGAAAAAATTCGTGAAGCAGATTCAGTTTTAGTAACTGGTCACCAATGAGGCGATTATGATTGTATTGGTGCAGGTTTAGGGATGTATGAATTGTGTCGTGCCTTAGGTAAAAAAACTAAAATTGCTATTAATTTTAATTATCTTGATAAAAATGCTCATGATAATATAGATAAACTTATCCCTTCTCATGATTTAAAAAGTATTTACATTTCCCCTAAAAATGTAGACAAATTTGTTGATGAAAAAACACTAGTAATCGTTGTAGACACTCATATTAAATATCGTACAGAAGTTCCAAATATTTTTGATGAATCTCGTAATGTAATCGTTATTGATCACCACATCTTAAATGAAAAAGGAAATATCGAAACCGAGGATAAATATATTGAACCTAAGGCTTCTAGTTCGAGTGAAATTATTACTTTTATTTTGAATGAGTTGATACCTAATACTAAAATAACACAATACATTCTAGATTTAATGTTAACTGGAATGGTTCTTGACACAAATTATTTTCATAACAGAACTTCTCAAAAAACCTTTGAAGCGGCAGCCATTTTAAAAAGTTGAGGAGCAGATGCAAAAGTTGCTGAAAATTTATTAAAAGATCCTTTCGAAATAGTTGCTTTAAAACAACAAATTATTAAAAATACGACTGAAATCATGCCTGGTTTCTTATTGGCTATGGGGAATAAGGAATATAAAATACCAAGAAGTATTATTGCTCAAATAGCTCAAGAATTAACTGAAATTAAAGGAATTAAGGCGGCTTTCGTTATAGCAAATGATCAAAATGGTGTTTCTAGCATGAGTGCCAGAAGCAATGGTTTTGTTAATGTCCAATTAATTGCTGAGAAAATGAATGGTGGTGGTCATTTTAATGCGGCCGCTACTCAAAACGAATCATTAACAAATGAACAAATGAGTAATCAATTAATAAATGTCTTAAAAGAGAACGCAAAAAGTATTATCCTTAAAAGTGCAGGAGATGATGATGAAAGTTATTTTGATTAAAGATGTTTTAAAAGTAGGGAAGAAAAATTCCATAGTAGAGGTTAGTGAAGGTTATGCTAATAATTTTCTATTTGCTAAAGGGTTAGCTATTGCTTATAATGATGCAAATAAGATTAAATTGGAAAAAGAATTAGATCTTAAAAAACAAAAAGACAATGAAGAAATTCAACTATTGAAAAAAAATTCTGATTATTTATCTACAAAACAATTCATTTTTTATTTACAATCAAACAATAAAAAAGCTATAGGTGGGATAAATACTGGAACAATTGCAAAAAAAATTCGTGATGAACATAATGTTGAAATTCCGAAGAATGCATTTCCAAATAATTTTAAAACTATCCATGCTTTTGGTGAGTTTCAAATAGATTTGAATCTTGGGAAAGGTATTAAATCAACAATTAAAGTGTTGGTAAAAGAGAAGAATGATAGATAAAAATGCCATACTAGCTATTGAAGAATCGATCATAGGATCGATATTAGATGATGATGATAATAGATTATTAGCTATCAGAAAAATCTCACATAGCGATTTTTTCAATTCAGAAACGAGACAATTATTTAAATTGATTGTTGATTTGAGCGCAAAAAAATCAACAATCAATTTGGACACTATTCTTTTAGAGCTTCAAAAGCAAAATATTTTTGAAACAATTGGTGGTCAAAGAAAAATTAATCATATTATTTCTAAATCAACAGCTTTTGCTACTTTAGAAAATCACCTTGACACCTTGAAGGAAGCATCATTAATCAAAAAAATTGGTAAAGAAACAGAACAAATTAATTCTCTTATTAACCAAAACAAAAGTGTTGAAGAAATTCTTTATCACATTGAGAAAAATATTATTAATTATTCATCTGAACAAAGTCAACGAGAAAATGAAAAAATGATCGGTGAAATTGCTCAGGAAGTTTATAAAAAAATAGAAAAAATGTCTTTAACTGATGAAACAATGAATGGAATTTCATCGGGTTTAAAAAGTTTAGATAAGGTTACAAATGGTTTTCAAAAAGGAGACTTAGTAATTTTAGCTGCTAGACCAAGTATGGGTAAAACATCGTTAGCTTTAAAATTTTTATTTGAGGCAACAAATAAATTAAGACCTGATGAATATTGCGTTTTCTTTTCGTTGGAAATGAACAATGAACAGATCGTCCAAAGAATAATGTCAATGGCATCAAACGTTCCTAGCGAAAAAATTCGAAATTATAAGTCATTATCTGATACTGACAAACTAAATTTACAAACCATTGCTGATAAATTTAGTCGTTTAAGAATGATTATTAACGATTCTCCAAATATTCACATCAACGATATTCAATCCTCATTGAGAAAAATAAGTATTTCTAAAAAAATATCATTAGTTGTAATTGATTATCTACAATTAATTTCATCCACAAATAATTCTTTAAGTACACAAGAAAAAATGTCCGAAATATCTAGAAAAGTTAAGCAAATTGCTCGTCAATTTGATGTTCCTGTTATTGCCTTGTCTCAATTATCAAGAACACCTGAAAAGCGCGAAGATAAACGACCAATTATGAGTGACTTACGTGATAGTGGTGCTATTGAACAAGATGCTGATATTGTAATGTTTTTGTACAGAGATGATTATTACAATAAAAAGGGTGATGCGAATATGATGTCACCAACTGAATTAATCATTAAAAAACATAGAAATGGTCCAACAGGAACAGTTAATATTGCATATTGACCATCAACAACTTTATTTACCGATAATTAAATAGTATAATTTAAGACATGAAAATAAAAAATCGTGGGAAAAAAATAGTTTTAGGAACTTTTTTAGTTGGAACGGCGGCATTGTTAACAGCTTGTTCTATTGACAAGACAAATTTCAATTTCAACATTAAGAATATTGATTCTAATCAAATTATAGGAATGGTTCAAAGTGCACTAAATGATCAACAACCATCTAATTCGTTCTTAAAAATTGATAATAACAAAGGTATTAAATGCAACGATATTAGTAACAAAACATTTAACTATATGTGTTCAGAAGGTCATTATGATTACAAGCAAATTAAAGGTATTTATTGAACTAATGACACAACCTCTAATTCAGGACAAGATAGCAAGTATGACTCTATTTATCATTTTGATCAAAAAGTTGATGCAAGTACTTTAGATATGTCATCTAATCAAGAACAAACATCAAACACTTTTAATGGAACACAATTTGACTATACTTCTTTTATTGGAACTCAATCTGGCACAAAAGATTTAAAAAACCCATTTTTTTGAGGATCAACTCTGCAACAAAAATCTACTGTTTCGCCACTTAGATTATTGCTGTGATTTACATTTATCGGTAAAGATGATAAATTCCACTATATTGCTGCTATGACTTCTTTTCACTATAATACTATCGACAAAGATAAGAACGAAGGATTAATTCAATTATCATTTGATTTTTTTCCAGCAACTTAATTTAGTTTATTTTTGAAAAATAATATAATGTAAATGTAATTATAAATACACACATATATAGAAAGGGGTTTATATGCCAAAAACAATATACACAGCCGGAACTAATCCGGGTAAAGGCACTTATCAATGTATAGCATGTCCTTACATCGTTGAATTAGAAGATGGAGAACCACTAGAAATTTGTCCAATTTGTGGTGTTCCAGAATACATTAAAATAGCTTAGTGCTTCCGATTAATATAAACACAGAGTGAAAATATTTTTTAGAAGAAGAAACCAATAAGGAATATTTTCAAAAAATAATATTATTTCTCGATTGTGAATACAAAAATAAGAAAATTTACCCTAAAAAGGAAGATATTTTTAGGGCTTTTTCTTTTTTTAACCCATTGGAATTAAAAGTTGTGATAATCGGACAGGACCCATATCCTTCAGAACATGCAGATGGATTAGCTTTTAGTTCACAAATTAGCAATAAAACCCCAGCGTCATTGCGAAATATTAATAGGGAAATATTTTCTCAATTTAAAAAAGAGAGAAAAAATAATAATTTAATTGATCTTGCAGAACAAGGAATTTTGTTGATAAATTCTAGATTAACGGTTGAGGAAAAAATACCACTTTCGCATAAAAATATCGGATGAGAAAAATTTTTAGAAAATTTATTAATATATATAAATTCTTTTAACAGTAATATTGTTTTTTTGCTTTGAGGAACTGAAAGTATAAAATGTAAGAAATATTTAAGTAATTCTAAATTTTTAATTTTAGAATCACCTCATCCTAGCCCATTAAGTTGTTATCGTGGCTTTTTTGGAAATAATCATTTTCAAATAACTAATAATTATTTAAAATTAAAAAATACAAATGAAATAAGGTGATGAAGTGTTTAGCACAAGAAAAATAACTTATTTAGCTACATTAACAACGGCTAGTGTTGCTATTATTATTGTTCTTTCATCATTGACTCCAATCGCAATTTATCCTGATATTAGAATTTCTTTTGAAGGAGTTCTAATCAAATTAACGGGATATTTATTTGGTCCGATTTTTGGAGTTATCTCGGCTTCATTAGCTGAATTTTTACTATTATTATTTAGACCAGGAATTGTTCATTGAATTTACACATTAGCAATTATTTTATATGGTTTATTTGGGGGTTTAGCATACTTAATTAAAAATAAAACTAAAAATCCTGTCTTATGTTCAGCTTTGTTTAATTCAACTATGTCTATTGGGATAATATTTTTTGCAATTCTATCTATGTCACATATTATTAGTATAATAAACACCGATTCAATAGAATTTTTTAGTTTATTTCATGTTCCAACATTATTGTTGTGAATATTTATGCTTATCGTTGGTGTTGGTATTATCGCATATTCAGTTTGATCATTAATATACTCAAAAATTACTAAAAAAGAAACGACTATTTCGATATTAAATAATGTCGGACCAATTATCTTTCTATGTATTTTAACCGAGATTCAGTCTGTATTACTTGTAAGTTACGGAAATAGTATTGCTTTAACGCAAAAATCATCATATATAAGTTGATTAACATTATCTTTAGCTGAGATGCCTATTAGAATTATTTTCAACGTTATTATTATTTTCTCAGGATGAAAAATATTGAGTCCACTAATAAAAATTGAAAGATCTTCTGCAGAAAAACATTTAAAACATCAATCATCTCATAAGAGAAAAAAGGTTATCTTTTTAAAATGGAAAAAAAAGTCATAAATAGTTCGTTAGTCGAAAATTATTTATATAGTTTAAAACCTAATACCGCCGATTTATTACACCAAAAAATGATTGATTGCTTAAAGAAGATGCAATTATTTGATAAATGCAATCTAATAAAAAAAATTATTGTTGCCGGAACTAATGGAAAAGGATCGACAACAATCATTCTATCGAAAGTTTTGAATGAAAAATTTAAAAAAGTCGGTACTTTTATTAGTCCACATTTAATGTCTATAACAGAAAGAATTTCAATAAACGGGAAAGACATCGATTATAATGATTTTGCAAGAATTTTTCATTCCAATAAAGAAAATATTGAAAAAAATGAATTTTGTTTTTTTGAAGCTATTTTTTTAATTGCCATTGTGTATTTTATGGAACAAGATTGTGATTACTTGGTATTAGAAGCCGGCATTGGAGCAATGTATGATGTTGTATCTATATTTAATAGCGAATACGGTATCGTTACTTCAATTAGTAAAGACCATTGTGATATTTTAGGTAATACAATAATGGAAATTGCTCGAAACAAAGCGCATGTGTTTAATATAGCGAAAGTCGGATTATACAATTCAGTTCCAAAAAGAATTTCAGAATATTGAAATAAAGAATTTTCGCAATTGGTGAATTTATCCGGATTATATGAATTTAAAAATCACGAATTAATATTTCAAAATAAAAAATATTATCTAAATAATAGCAATTTTTCTTATTGTGAAAATTTTTGCTTTGGATTGTATATTGCAGAACTTGAAAATATAGTTTTGGATTATGATTTTTTTAAAGATTTTAAAATTCCTGGAAGATTTGAGTATTTAAATGAAAATATTATAATTGACGTTTCGCATAATCCAGAAGCAATTAATCATCTAATAAAAAATATTAAGAAAATTTATAATAAAACATACAATATAGAGTTATTTTTTTGTTGCATGAAAGATAAAAAGCCAAATTTATTAGTTAAAAAAATTTTGCAAAAATTTAACACCAACCAATTACACATAACATCAATAGATTATTACAGATCTGCTAAAAAACATGACTACAATAAAAATTACCAAGATTTATTTATTGATAATTACCAAAAATATTTATTAGAAAATGATTTTTCTAGAAAAATATTGATTTTTTTTGGAAGTTTTTATTTTGTCTCGGAAATAAAATTTCTATATGAAGAAAATCGATTGCTAAAGTAAAATTTAATTATTATCCGGTTTTAAGAGAGGAAATATGAATTTATATGTAGTGTTTGCGATTGTTGGGATTATATTTCTCTTCATTATTTCTTTTTGTTTGGAATTTTTCATAGCATACAAAAGTATTACTTTGAAAAATAGATACCAATTCTACTTAAAAAACACCTTTAAAACATCTAAAATAGCCATTACAGGTATATTTGTGGCAATAGCTGTAATGGCTAATTATTTTGTGATACCAATTGTTCCGCCACAAACAGTTCTCATTACTTTATTCTCAATAACAATTGGATTTGTAGGGATATTGTATGGACCGCTTTTAGGAACATTAACAGGTTTACTTGAAGATGTTTTACATTACTTGTTTAATTCAACCGGATTTAGTTATTATCCAGGTTTTACTTTTTCAGCTTGTTTACATGGTTTTTTTGCAGGACTATTTGTTTTAATTTTTAGATATATAATTGGTCGAAGAAAAACGTTGGTTATTTCTATGATTTCTATGTTAGTGATGCAAATATTAATGGTATTCAGTATTTTGTTAATTTATAGTGATTTTTCTATTTCTAGATCTTTTGAAAATATAGATAAGAAGTTTAACGGTAGTGGTTTAGTTTTCTTAATACTATATTTTACGATTCCTAATTTTGTCATGATTATTTCGTTCTTAATGCCAATTGTTAAACCTAAAAAATTTGAACATTTAAATGTTTATTACATGATCATTTTGTATGTTTTATTTGATCAATTTTTAATTTCGATGGTATTTGATAATTTATGAGTTCATGACCTATACGGGGTACCGATTGAACCATTAATAGCTTTAAAATCATTCTTATTGCCAATGTATGTTGTAATTAAATTTACCTTAACATATTTTCCTATTATAGCCATTTACAATTTATGACCAAATGATACATTTATTGGACTTTTGTTTAATAACAATAACAGCAATAAATGTGTAGAAAATAGTAAAATTAAGGAAATAAGCAAAAATCAGTATGAAAATTTTCAATAATTTAACAAAACAACTAGAAGAGTTTAAAACCATTAACCATAATCAAGTATTGATGTATGTTTGTGGTCCTACAACTTACGATTATATTCATATAGGAAATGCAAGATGTTTTTTAACTTTCGACATAATTTACAGATATTTAGAATTTAGCGGATATGAGGTTTTATATTTGCAAAATATTACAGATATCGATGATAAAATAATAAACCGTGCTATAAAAAATAAAAAAGAAGAACTAGAATTATCAAATTTTTTTTATCAGGAATTTATAAAAGATTGCGAAAATTTAAACATCAAGAAACCATGAAAAACCATTAAAGTTAGTGATGAAATAAATGCTATTAAAGAATTTATCAATAAATTAATTTCAAATAATAGCGCTTATATTTCAGATAGTAATGTTTATTTTGATACTTCGAAAATTCAAAATTATGGAGTTCTTTCAAAAAGAATACTAGAAGAAAATTTGGAAAATTCGCGCGAAATTATTCAATCAAAAAAACACAATGCAAGTGATTTCATACTTTGAAAACAAACTAACGAAGGAGTTAATTGAGATTTTAACGGAATTCAAGGAAGACCTGGATGACATACTGAATGTGTTACATTAATTAAAAAATATTTGGGACCTAGAATTGATATTCATGGTGGCGGAATAGATTTAACATTCCCGCATCACGAAAACGAAATCGCTCAATCTTGTGCGCTAGGAGATGATTTTTTAGCGAACTATTGAATACACAACGGACAATTATCACTAAATAATGAAAAAATGTCAAAATCATTGGGTAACATTATTAGTGTTCATGAATTTAATAATAAATATGATGATAATCTTTTAAGATGAATTTTTATGCAAAAACGTTATGCTCAACCTCTTGAAATAAGTGATAGTGTTATCGAGGAATCAAATAAACAACTTCACAAAATTTATGATGCTATTGAAAAGTCATTAATTAATTACATCAATACATCACAGTCTAATGAGTTATTTATGAGAAAATTTAGTGAACAAATGGATAATAATTTCAACACTGCAAATGTTGTAACTATTTTGCTAGAAATAGTTAAAAAAATAAACATTTTGACACGTGACAAAAATGTTAATAAAAACGAAATTTCTGTTCTACTAAACACATTTTTCAAAATTTTTAGTGTATTAGGTTTTAAAATGAAACAAAATTGAAACAAAATTGAAATTAATTAGGGGGATATTATTACAAAATTAATATATGGCAAACAACAAGTACTAAGCGCAATTAAGAGTGGAAAAAAAATTGACAAAGTTTATTGCACACCAAAGTCTTTTGATATGATCGATATTTTTAATCAAAATAAGATTATTTATAAATTAAGACCAAGTGATGAAATTACCAAAATTGCTGGCAATAATAATCACCAAAACGTAGTTGCATTAGTTTACATGGAAGAGCCGTTAACATTAGAACAATTTTTACTAAAATCATCATCAAAAGAAAAACAATTAATTGTGATTTTGGATAAGATACAAGACCCTCACAACTTTGGATCAATATTAAGGTCATGCGAAATATATAAAACTGATGCTGTTATTTTTGGAACTCATGAACAAGCCCCAATAACCCCAGTTGTAACTAAAACTTCTGCTGGAGCATTAAATTATTTAGATGTTGTTCAAGTTGGAAATATTTCTCAGGCGATTGAAAAATTAAAACAAGCTGGTTTTTGAATTTATGCAACTGGATTTTCCGAAAGAGCTGTTCCATTATCTGCAATAGATTTATCTGATAAAATGGCACTTGTCTTAGGCAATGAAGGTGACGGAGTTTCTAAGAATATTTTTAAAAATTCAGATTTTCAAGTAAAGATAGAAATGCTTGGTAATACAGAAAGTTTAAATGTTAGCGTCTCTTGCGGTGTTTGTCTATATTTCATTAGATATTTACAAAAATTTCACTACTAGAGGAGAATATGGAAATTAAAACATTAGAAATAATAACAAGTCAAAGTGACGAGTTTTTGGCATTGGTGTATAAAGATACATCACAAGAATCAATTATTTTTCAATTAATGGAAAAATATAACGATAGGTTTAATATTTTAATAAAACAATTGCTTAGAAAATATTCATCTATTGCACTATATGAGGAAGATTTTTACTTTAATAAGTACATTGCTGTTAAGAAATCATTAGATTGCTATAATCCAGAAAGCAATTATCAGTTTGTTCAATTTCTAATAAGAACATTTAAATGTCTTATTAGTGATTACGCAAGAAAATTTACACGTAATAAGCATGTTGCTTTAAATTATGCCATCAGAAACGGGATAGAGGATTATCACATCGAAATTGCTGAAAGTAATGATGTTGAATTTGATATTTATCAAAAAAATTTAGTTAGAAACGTTATAAATGGTAAGGAAAAATTAACTTCTATCGAAAAATCAATTTTATTGATGAGAGTTAGAGGATATACGCCAGAAGAAATTTCTTACGAAATGAGCATGCCTATTAAGGCTGTTCATAATGCCTATTATCGGGCCGTTACAAAATTAAAACAGAATTATAAATATATTTCTAATTAATTAGTATTACAATTACATTTTTGATACTATGATAGTAGTACTTAGGTACTATTTTTTATTTAGGAGCATATGAAAAAAAAACAATATATATTGATTTGCACCGTTTGTCATAGTCGAAATTATCAAACACATACAAATCTTAAATCTGATGTTGTTAATAAGTATTGCAAGAAATGTGAAGCACATACTCCGCATAAAATTTCGAGGTAGTAATGGAAAAAATGGATAAAAAAACTCTCCATAATCAGAGAAAAATCGAAAAAAGAGAAAACGCACTTAAAAAATGAAAAGCAAGAATTATAGAGCAAGAAAAAACTCCCGAATTAAAGGCTTATTTTTTTAAGTTAACTCCAGAGGAATTAGAAAAATACTTAAGAGAAGATGCGAAGAATCGACGTTCTGAAAAACGTTTATCATCAGCCGAATTTTATAAAAATAATTCTATTGATAAAGGTGTATATAATAACTTAAAACCCGATTCGATATCGAAAGTTAAATATAAAAGATACATGAATAATAAATCATGATCATTTCATTACTTTTGAGGTGTGGGTAAAGAGCGAAGAAGAATTCGTTGAGAGTCAAAGGAAAATTTGAAAACTGACACAATTCAAACATTAGTATTTATTGTTATTTTTGCAGCAATCTTTGCTGTAGTAGATTTATTTATTACAATGTTAAGATACTTTCATGTAATTCAAAAATAGATTTAATGGATAGAGATAGAGGAAGAAAATGAGTAATAATTTAAAGTGATATATCATCATAACTTATAATGGACATGAAGATAAAGTTAAAGAAGCAATCTTATCAATGGCTAAAACGTTGAATTGAGAAGATGATATAGTAGATTTAAAAATAGTAAAAAGAACTGAAATAAATTCAAAAACAAAGAAAGAACGCGAAAAAAACGTTTATCCTGGTTATGTTTTTATTAAGGCGAATATGACAAATGATGTCTGATTTAAAATTAGAAATACATCAGGAGTTACAGGATTTGTCGGGTCATCAGGAAAAGGAACAAAACCCTTTCCGTTGTCAGATGAAGATGCTGAAAGAATGATTAAACAATCTGTTGAACTAAAAAATAATAAACAAATTGTAATTAACTTTGCAATTGGAGATCATGTAACAATAACAAGCGAAAAAGATGGTTCTGAGGGTATTGTAAAATCAATTGATTATGCAAGACACACAGCAATAATCGAAACAGAAATGTTTGGTCGATTAATGCCAATTGAAGCTGATTTTCAAAATATTAAAAAGCGATAGTAATATTGCTTTTTTTTTATAGAAATGATATTCTATATAGGCACAATTTGTGTATATCTGTAGGAGACTATAAAAAGTCAGTTACTACTCAAAGAACCAAGGAGGTTTCTCGTGGCAAAGAAAGTTACACGTATCGGTAAAATTCAGATAGAAGGTGGAGCAGCAAAACCTGGAGCTGCATTGGCATCATTTGGAATTAATATGCCTCAATTTTGTAATGCTTTTAATGAAGCAACAAAAAATCGTAAAGGTGAACAAGTGCCTGTTATTATTACGGCTTATAATGATAAATCATTTGATTTTGTTATTAAAAAAGCGCCTTTAACTTCTTATTTATTAAAAGCAGTTAATGCTAAAAAAGGTTCAGCAAAACCAAATTCAGTAAAAATTGGAAAAATTAACGTTGAAACTTTAACTAAAATTGCAGAAGAAAAAATGGAGGATTTCAATACAACTTCCCTTAATTCCGCAATTAACACAGTAGCTGGAGCTGCAAAAAGTTTAGGGATCGAAATTGAAGGAAATTTACCTTCAAATAACGATAAAGAAATGCATTTAAAATTTAAAAAGGAGCAAAATTAATATGAAAAAATATAATTCGGCTACTGCTAAAGTGGAAAAAACAAAATTATATAATTTATTAGATGCTATCAAATTAGCTAAGGATACAAGTTTTACAAAATTTGATGGAACTATTAATATTGCATTAAATTTAAATTTAGATACTAAACAAGCTAACCAACAATTAAGAGGTTCAATTTCTTTACCAAACGGTATTGGAAAAACTAAAAAAATTGCAGTTATTACAACAACAAAAATTGCAGATGCTGAAAAAGCAGGCGCTGATTTTGTTGGTTCAAAAGACTTATTAGAAAAAATTAAAAATGAAAATTGATTTGGTTTTGATGTTTTATTAGCTACTCCAGAAATGATGGCAGAAATCGGTAAATTAGGAAAAATTTTAGGACCTAAAGGTTTAATGCCTAATCCAAAAGATGGAACAGTTACTATGGATGTTGCTAAAGCGATTGATGAAATTAAAAAAGGAAAAGCTTCTTTTAGAACGGATAAAGATGGTAACATCCATTCAATAATCGGTCTAGTATCATTTAGCGATGAAAAATTATTAGAAAACTTAGAAACATTTGTAAATTCAATTAAAAGATTAAGACCATCAGTTGTTAAAGGAAAATTTATTAAAAGTGCAACTTTATCAGCAACAATGGGTCCTGGTATTAGATTACAAGTTTCGGATAATTAATAATAATCAACTAATTTGCAGTTTGAAAAAATTGTGATATAATCATTAGTGCTTTTTGCCTAAGATAGTAACAGGGAAACCTTAATATTTGTTACCGAGGTGTTCTTAGCTTAAAGTAAGAAAGAGGTATTATGAAAAAGAATCTCTTGAACAAAAACGCTAAAGTTGAAGAAATTCTATCTAAACTAGAAGCATCGAAATCACTTGTTGTTTTCGATTACAAAGGTTTAGATGTGGCAACTTTAGAATCTTTAAGAAACATCTTAAGATTAAAGGGATCAGAACTAAAAGTTTACAAGAACACTCTTGCAAAAATAGGTTTGTCTAAATTAGTTAAAACAGATGGTTTTGATAAGTCATTAACAGGGCAAAGCATTTTCATGTTTAATTATGACGATGCTTTCGCTCCAATTAAAGAATTAAAAAAATTCCTAGCTGGAAAAGAAATTAAATTAGATGTAATTAAAGCTGGTGTTTTAGAAAAAAAATTCATCAACAAAAAAGAAGTACTTGAGTTAGCAAATATTCCAGGTTTTGAAGGATTAGTAAGTATGTTCTTATCATGCTTACAAGCTCCAATGAGAAACTTGGCTTACTCACTAGATCAAGTTGCTAAAAGTAAAGAATTAAATTAAGGAGTCAAAAATGCAAAAATTACAAATTATTGAAGCTATTGAAAAAATGTCTGTGCTTGAACTAAACGATTTAGTTAAAGCTATTGAAGAAAAATTCGGTGTTACAGCTGCTGCTCCAACAGCAGTTGCTGGAAATACTGAAGCTGCTGCTGAAGCTAAAGCTCCAACAGAAGTTTCAGTTTTATTAAAAAATGCTGGTACAAATAAAATTGCAGTAATTAAAGAAGTATGTACTATTACAGGTCTTGGATTAATGCAAGGAAAACAATTGGTAGACAAATTACCAGCTGCTTTAAAAGAAAAAATTAAACCAGAAGAAGCTGAAGAAATCGCAAAAAGATTAAAAGATTTAGGCGCAGAAGTAGAAGTTAAGTAATTAACTTTAATTTTTAAATTAAAAAAACAAGGATCGACTTGTCTTTCCTTGTTTTTAGTATTTATGGAAAACTCAATAAGGAGTTCAGGAGGCAAAATGACTTATCAAGTAAAGAAGTTCGGACATTATAGAAAAAGAAGATACTATAGTAAGATTGATAGATATATTGAATTACCGAATCTAATTGAAATTCAAACAAAAAGTTATAAAAAATTTTTTGATGAAGGTTTTGAAGAAGTCTTTAACGAGATTTTCCCGATTGTAAGTAATAATCGCGAAATGGTTTTAAAATTTAATGGTTTAAAATTCGGAAAACCTAAATTTAAGACTATCCAAGAAGCAAAAGAAAAAGGTAAAAATTACGAAGCTCCATTAGAAATTGATATAGAACTAGAATACACAGACGGAACAAAAAAGAGTCAACACGTTAAAAGTTTGTATTTTGGAGAATATCCAATTATGACAAGTAAAGGAACTTTCATTATTAATGGAAGTGAAAAAGTTGTTATTGCTCAATTAGCTCGTTCTCAAGGTGCATTTTTTAAAAATTCAATTGATGAGTTTACAGGTAAAAACTTATCATCTGCAATGATTATTCCTTTAAGAGGAACATGAATTGAAATTGAAAATGATTCAAATGATTTAGTTCATGTAAGAATTGACAAAAATAGAAAATTGAATGTCGTTACCTTCTTATATAGTTTTGGTATTCCGCAAGAAGTATTAGATCTTTTATTTGGAAATAGTCCTTTATATACAAAGTCATTAACTCAAAATATTGCAACAGATTGAATTGAAGCCTCACGTGAAGTTTTTAAGAAAATTAAACAAGGTGATCCAATCTCTAATGAAGGTGCAAAACAAATTATGGGATCATTATTTTTTGATCCTAAAAAGTATGATTTATCAAACCCTGGTCGTTATAAAATTAATAAAAAATTAAGCATAGCAACTCGTGCTTTAGGTTTTTATTCAGCTAGAGATTTAACTGATGCTAAGGGTAATGTAGTAATTAAAGCTCAAGAGCAATTTACGCATGATAATTTACCAATTTTATCAAAATTAATTGATGATAATATGTTAAATTTTGAATTTAAAACTATTAATTTTGGAAGTGTGAAATTGGATCTTTTAGAAATTATCAAGGATATTGAATTTCCAAATGAAACGTTGAAATTAATTGCTCCAAAAAGAACAAAAGAACACAATGTTATTCAAATAAGTGACATTTTAGCAACATTTAATTATTTTTTAAATCTATTTTCTGGAATTGAAACTTACGATGATATTGATGATTTAGCAAATAGAAGAGTTAGAACGATTTACGAATTACTACAAAATCAAGTTCGCATCGGTTTGACAAGAATTGAAAAAAATGTTCTTGAATTAATGAATACAACTTCAGATAAAAAAGCAACTATTAAAAATTTAATCAATAGTAAACCATTATTAGCTGTGATTAAAGAGTTTTTTAATACATCTCAATTATGTCAATTTATGGATCAAACAAATTTACTTAGTGAATTAACTAATAAACGTCGTTTAACAGCTCTTGGACCTAATGGATTAAGTCGTGACCGTGCAGGGGTAGAGGTTCGTGACGTTCATAATAGTCATTATGGTAGAGTTTGTCCTATCGAAACTCCTGAGGGACCAAATATCGGGTTGATTAATAATTTAAGTACATATGCTAAAATCAACGAATTAGGATTTATTGAAACTCCTTATTTAAAAGTCGTGAATGGAAAAGTAACTAACGAAATAGAACATTTGATGGCAGATGAGGAGAATAATCACTATATTGGTCAAGCTAATATTAAATTAAATAAAAATAACGAAATTGTTGATAAAGAAGTTATTGCTCGTTTAAACGGAGAAATTACATTAATTGAAGCGAATAAATTATCATATGTTGATGTTTCTGCAAAACAATTAATTTCAATTGCTACTTCATGTATTCCATTTATTGAAAATGATGATGCTAACCGTGCTCTGATGGGTGCGAACATGCAACGTCAAGCTATTCCACTATTAAGACCTGAAGCACCATTAGTTGGAACGGGTGTTGAATACGCCATCGCAAGAGATAGTGGTTTATCTATTTTAAATAGAGAAGATGGAGTAGTTAAATTTGTTGATGGAACAAAAATTATTGTTGAAAGTGATAAAGATAAAAAACAAATTCGCTATGATTTAATTTCATTTGAACGTAGTAATCAGGGAACATGCTTAACACAAATTCCGCTTGTAAAAGAGGGTCAAAGAGTAGAAAAAGATCAACTATTAACGGATGGTCCTTCAATGGAAAAAGGTGAACTAGCTCTTGGTCAAAACGTTTTAGTCGGTTTTACTACTTGAAATGGATATAACTATGAAGATGCCATTATTATTTCTGAACGTTTAGTAAAAGACGATGTATACACTTCTTTACATATTGAAGAATACACAATTGAATGTTGCGAAACTAAACTTGGTGAAGAAGAAATTACTAGGGATATTCCTAACGTATCCGAAAATTCTAAAAAGTATTTAGATGAGGATGGAATTGTTCTTGTTGGAACTGAAGTTAAAGAAGGAGATATTCTTGTTGGAAAAGTTACTCCAAAAGGACAAGTTGAAGCTTTAGCTGAAGAAAAAATTTTATATTCATTATTTGCTGATAAATCAAGAAGTGTGAAAGACTCTTCGTTAAGAGTACCAATCGGTGGAGCCGGAATTGTTCAATCAATCAAAATCCTTTCAAAGAAAGATGGAGATGAACTTAATAATGAAGTTTTAAAAGTAATTAAAGTTTACATTGTTCAAAAAAGAAAAATTCAAGAGGGTGACAAAATTGCTGGACGTCACGGAAACAAAGGAGTTATTTCAAAAATTTTACCTGTCGAGGATATGCCTTATTTAGCAGACGGAACGCCACTTGACTTAATGTTAAATCCACTAGGAGTTCCATCTCGTATGAACATTGGTCAAATTTTGGAATTACACTTGGGATTGGCAGCTAAGAAATTAAATATTCATGTAGCAACACCAGTTTTCGAAGGAATGTCAATTGAAGAACTTTCAACTGTAATGCAAGAAGCCAATATCCCAGAAGATGGAAAATTCGAAATCTTTGACGGGAAAACAGGTGAAAAATTTGATCAAAAAATTTCAGTTGGTTATATGTATATGCTAAAACTTTCACACATGGTTGAAGATAAAATTCACTCAAGAAATATCGGTCCTTATTCATTGATTACACAACAACCTCTTGGAGGAAAAGCACAAAATGGTGGGCAAAGATTTGGAGAAATGGAAGTTTGGGCACTTGAAGCATATGGGGCAGCTCATTTACTACAAGAGTTATTAACAATTAAATCAGATGATATTAAAGGTAGAACAAAAACTTACGAATCTATTGTTTGAAAAGAAAAAATTCCAAAACCTTCAACACCTGAATCATTCCTGGTTTTAACTAGAGAATTAAAAGCACTAGGTATTGATGTCAAAATTGATCGTAATATAACAGATGATATTAATTATGACAAAAGTGATTATCTAGAAGATGTACAATTTGGAGAAGAAGGAGAAAGATCATATGAATAATAAAATGAAAACTCATAAGGATATAAATTATATCTCCTTAGGATTAGCATCACCAGAAAAAATCATTGAATGATCTCATGGTGAAGTTACTAAATCCGAAACGATAAACTATAAAACACAAAAACCAGAACCGGATGGTTTGTTTTGTGAAAAAATATTTGGTCCAGTAAAAGATTACGAATGTGCTTGTGGAAAATATAAAAAAGTACGTAACAAAGGAAAAGTTTGTGAACGCTGTGAAGTGGAAGTTACTGAATCAATTGTTCGTCGTGAAAGATTTGGACACATCAATTTAGCTGCTCCAGTTACTCATATTTGAATGTTAAAAACTTCTCCAAGTAAATTGGGGCAAGTTTTAGCTTTGAAGACTAAAGATATTGAAGAAGTTGTTTATTTTATTTCATATATCGTCATTAATGAAGGTGGACATGAAGGAAAACCTAAATCTGGATTGAAACACAAAGATATATTAGATCAAAACCAAGGTCGTGAAAAATTAATCAATTCTTTGAGAACGATTTTAAAACAAGGAAATATTTCAGATAACGATATAGATTTAATCAATGTTTACTTAGGAGATTTAGCAAACCGTGAATTACCATATAATTTTGAAGAAATTATTAAATTAATTGAAAGAATTACGGGTGCAAAATTTGGGGTAGGAGCTGAGGCAATTAGAGAATTGCTAGAAAATATCGATATCACAATAGAAATTAAAAATCTACGTAACCAAATTTCTAAAAATATTGGTGATATTTCTAAAAATACAAAAAGATTGGGAGTTTTAGAAGCATTTCATGATAGTCAAAATAAACTTGAATGAATGATCTTAACTACATTACCAGTTTTACCGCCAAACTTGCGCCCAATTATTCAATTGGATGGAGGAAGATTTACATCTAGCGATATTAATGATTTGTATAGAAGAATTATCATTAGAAATGAAAGATTGCAAAAATTAATCGATGTTGAAGCACCGAAAATTGTTATTAATAACGAGAAAAGAATGCTCCAAGAAGCAGTAGATGCCTTATTAGATAACGAAAGAAAGCAAAAACCATTTGTAAGTAAAGACAAACGTCCTTTAAAATCACTAAGTGAAATTTTAAAAGGAAAACAAGGTCGTTTTCGTCAGAATCTATTAGGAAAAAGAGTTGACTATTCAGGTAGAAGTGTAATTATCGTTGGACCTGAATTAAAAATGCATGAATGTGGTCTACCTCGTGAAATCGCTTTAAATCTTTATAAACCATTTATTATTAGTGAATTGATCAGAAAAAATCAAGATACTAAAATGAATATCAAATCAGCTGAAAGACGTATTCAAGATAAAACAGATGAAGTTTGAGAAATTCTTGAGGAAGTGGTTAAATCACGTCCAGTTTTATTAAATCGTGCTCCAACTCTTCATAGATTAGGAATTCAAGCTTTTGAACCAGTTATTATCAAATCAAAAGCTATTAGATTACACCCTCTAGTGACACCGGCCTTCAATGCCGATTTCGATGGAGACCAAATGGCTGTTCATTTACCTCTTTCAGATGAAGCGATAGCTGAAGCAAGAGCTTTACTGATAGGTTCAAAAAACATTCTTGGTCTAAAAGATGGAAAACCAATTGTAACACCCACTCAGGATATTGTTTTAGGAATTTACAATTTATGTCGTGAACAATTACAAAAAGATGAAGATATTAATATTTTTTACCAAAAAGACGATGTAATTTCTGCATACGAACAAAACCATATTTCATTGCATGATATCATTCTTTTATCAACAAGAGCATATCCTAATAAACCTTTTACAACAAGCCAAAAAGACGGTTTTATCATTACAACAGCTGGAAAAGTAATTTTTAATGATGCTCTTCCAGCAACAATGAGATTTATTAATAGCGGAAACATTCGTCCATCAGCTCAATACATTCGATCAGAGCACATTGTAGTTTTTGGAAAAAATTCTTCAACTGATTTTGTTGGATTAAAAGATATTTCAGAGTTATACAATTATTTAGCTAATGAACGCGAAGCTAAGATTTTTAATAAAAAATCCTTATCACTTTTAATTGTTAATTTATTTAAAGACTTTAAAGGTGAAACAGCATATGTTTTAGATCAAATTAAAAATTTAGGATTTAAATTTTCAACAAAAGCTGGTGTAACAATTTCAGCATTCGACCTATTATTTAAAGATAAAAATGATGATGACATTATTTTTGAATACAAAAAAAATGTCCTTCAAGATTCAGCTAATAAAATCAAACAATATAAATCTATGTATAGCGATGGATTATTGACTGAAGAAGAACGAAAAATTCAAGTAACAACTGAATGAACTGTTGCAAAAAACAAAGTTCAAGACAAAATCGAGGAAATCATTTCTTCAGATAAGTATCGTAATAATCCAATTTTTCAAATGATTGATTCAGGAGCGAGAGGAAACATTTCTAACATGACTCAGTTAGTTGGTATGCGTGGATTGATGAGTAATCCAAAAGGTGAAACAATCGAATTACCAATTAAGTCATCATTCCGCGAAGGTCTAGATGTATCAGAATTCTTTATTTCTACTCATGGTGCTCGTAAAGGAATGGCTGATACAGCCTTAAAAACAGCTGACTCAGGTTATTTGACTCGAAGATTAGTAGATGTTTCTCAAGAAATTATTGTTTCTGTTGAAGATTGTTTTACAAGTAAATCATTTGTTGTTTCAAATATTGTAGACACAAAAACAAATTCATTTATTGTTCCGTTAAAAGATCGTTTAGTTGGTAGATTTATTGCTGAAAATATAACAATAAAAGGTAAAAAAATTATTGAAGCTAACCAATTAATTACAGATGAAATTGCTGATGAAATCGTAGAAGCAAACGTTGAGAGAGTACAAATTCGTTCATTACTAACTTGTGAAGCTGAAGCAGGTGTTTGTCAAAAATGTTATGGAACTCATTTAGCTAACAATGAACTTGTTAAAATTGGCGAAGCTGTAGGTGTTATTGCCGCTCAGTCTATTGGTGAACCAGGAACTCAGTTGACAATGAGAACATTCCATACTGGTGGTGTTGCTGGTGGTAGTGACATTACACAAGGGTTACCAAGAATTAAAGAATTATTCGATGTAACTCAACCTAAAGGAAGAGTTGCCTTAATTTCTAGAGTTGAAGGTAAAGTTACAAAAATAACTGATTTTAATCATGGACAATACGAAATTACTATTGAATACGAAAGACATGATTCAGATGGTAAAAAAGTTAAAGACTATGAAGTTTATAAGTCAAAAATTAATTCAAAATTACGTGTTAAAATGCACGATGTAGTACGAATTGGTCAAAAATTAACTGATGGAAGTATTGATTTACGTGAATTGCTAGAAGTGGCCGATGTAACAGAGGTACAAAAATATATCCTAAAAGAAGTTCAAAGAGTTTACCGTTTACAAGGTATTGAAATTTCAGACAAATATATTGAAATTATTGTTCGTCAAACGTTAAATAAATTGGTTGTTATCATTCCTGGTGATTCAAAATTATTAATAGGTTCACATATAGACGTTAATAAATTCAAAAAAATCAACAAAGAACTACTAATGAATAAAAAACGTCCCATTTTTGCAAAACCAATTATTCTTGGTATCAAAAAAGCTCCGCTTGAAAGTGAATCATTTTTAAGTGCTGCTTCTTTCCAAGACACAACTAGAGTTTTAGCGAACGTAGTTATCGAAGGAAAATCTGATCATTTAGTTGGATTAAAAGAAAATGTTATTATTGGAAATTTAATTCCGGCCGGAACTGGTTTATTAACAAGTGAAGAAATAATTGAACTTGGTAATAAAGCGAAAAGTGAACAGTATTAAAAATAGAGCATCTGCTCTATTTTTTTTGTAAATAAAAAATTTGTTTTTTTAGTAAAAAGTTATACAATATATATGTTTTCATGTATTTTACACACACGAGAATGTGTAAGAAGTTGCATACATAAATAGGAGGAAAAATGCCAACAATCAATCAGTTAGTTAGAAAACCAAGAAAAGATAAAACATCAAAAAGTAAATCACCAGCTTTAAACTTTTCATTAAATACAATTTCAAAGAAAAGAAAAGCTATTGCATCACCACAAAAAAGAGGAGTTTGCGTTCGTGTTGGAACAATGACGCCAAAAAAACCAAACTCAGCGTTAAGAAAATATGCCCGTGTTAGATTATCAAATGGAATGGAAGTAATTGCTTATATTCCGGGTGAAGGTCACAACTTACAGGAGCACTCAATTGTTCTTATTAGAGGTGGACGTGTAAAAGACTTACCAGGGGTTAGATATCACATTATTAGAGGTGCTTTGGATACACAGGGTGTTGAAAAAAGACGTCAAAGTAGATCATTGTACGGAACAAAGCGTCCAAAAGCTGCTGCTGCAAAATAATTTAATCAACGAATAAAAGGAGAATAATATGTCAAGAAAATCATTAAAAATTAAAAAAGAGTAAGTGTAGATCCAATTTACAACTCTAAGTTAATCAGTATGGCGATTAATAAAATTATGTTAGATGGGAAAAAAAGTATTGCACAAAAAATCTTTTATGATGCTTTAAAAATCGTTAAAGAAAAAACAAGCGAAAATCCTGTTGAAGTTTTTGAAAAAGCTTTATCAAACATTTTACCTCAACTAGAGTTAAAAAGTAGAAGAATTGGTGGAGGTAACTATCAAGTTCCTGTTGAAGTTTCAGCAGCTAGAAAAACTACATTAGGTATTAGATGATTAATCAACTATGCAAGATTAAGAAATGATAAAACTATGGAAGAAAAATTAGCTCATGAAATCATTGATGCAGCTAATAATACAGGTGGAGCTGTAAAGAAAAAAGAAGATGTTCATAGAATGGCTGAAGCTAATAGAACGTTCTCTCATTACCGTTTCTAGGATTAAGTATGGCAAGAGAATTTAGTATAGATAAATATCGTAATATCGGTATCATGGCTCACATTGATGCCGGTAAAACAACAACAACTGAAAGAATTTTGTTTCACACAGGAAAAATTTATAAATTAGGTGAAGTTCATGAGGGAGCTGCCCAAATGGACTGAATGGTTCAAGAACAAGAGAGAGGTATCACAATTACTTCTGCTGCTACAACAGCTTTTTGAAAAAACCATAGAATTAATATTATTGATACGCCTGGTCACGTGGACTTTACTGTGGAAGTAGAAAGAAGTTTAAGAGTATTGGACTCAGCGATAGCTGTTTTGGATGCTCAATCCGGAGTTGAACCACAAACTGAAACTGTATGACGTCAAGCTACAACATATCAAGTTCCAAGAGTTGTATTTGTAAATAAAATGGACAAGGTTGGAGCAAACTTTATTGCAGCTGTTGATTCGATTCATAAAAAATTAGGTGGAGATGCACATCCTATTCAATTACCAATCGGTGCTGAAAATGATTTTATCGGAATTATCAATATCGTTGATAAAGAAGCGTATTTCTATGATGGTAAATCAGATGAAAACTATGAAGTTAAATCAATTCCAGCAGAATACGAAGCTCAAGTAGAAGAATATCGTGCAAAATTAATTGAAGCTGTAGCTCATTATGAAGAATCATTAATGGAAGAATATTTTGAAAAAGGTGATGTTGATAATGCTACTTTAAAAACAGCAATTAAAAAAGCCGTGTTAACTTCAAAATTCTTCCCAGTTTTATGTGGTTCAGCTTTTAAAAATAAAGGTGTTAAAGCTTTACTTGATGCAGTCGTTGACTATTTACCAAATCCGATCGAAGTTCCTCCAATGAAAGGTTTTGACGACCATGGTAATGAAGTTAATGTAGAATCTGACGAGAATGGTAAGTTTGCAGCTTTAGCTTTTAAAATTATGACTGACCCATTTGTTGGTAAATTAACTTTCTTCAGAATTTATCGTGGAAAAATAACTTCTGGTTCTGCTGTGATGAACACAACAAAACAAAAAGATGAAAGAATTGGAAGATTATTATTGATGCATGCTAATAAGCGTGAAGAAATTGAAGAAGCGTATGCTGGAGATATTGTTGCTGCAATCGGATTAAAAAACACAACAACAGGAGACACACTTTGTTTAAAAGATAGACATGGTGAAGTAATTCTAGAATCAATGAATTTCCCAGAACCTGTTATCTCATTAGCTCTTGAACCAAAATCAAAAGCAGATCAAACAAAGTTAGGATTTTCATTACAAAAATTAGCTGAAGAAGATCCAACGTTTAGAACATTTATGGATCATGAAACCGGTCAAACAATTATTGCTGGTATGGGAGAGTTACATTTAGAAATTATTGTTGATCGCTTAAAAAGAGAATTTAAAGTGGAAGCTAATGTTGGTAAACCACAAGTTTCATACCGTGAAACATTAACAAAACCAGGAGAATGTGAAGGTAAATACATTAAGCAATCTGGTGGTAAAGGTCAATATGGTCATGTTTGAATAAAAATCGAACCAAACCCACAAAAAGGTTTTGAATTTGTTGATAAAATCGTTGGAGGAAAAGTTCCAAGAGAATACATTAATCCAGTTCGTGATGGTTTTAAAGAAGCACTTGAAAATGGTTTATGCTGAGGTTATCCAATGATTGATGTTAAAGCGACATTATTTGATGGTTCATATCATGATGTTGATTCATCAGAAATGGCCTTTAAAATTGCTGCTTCACTAGCATTGAAAGAAGCTAAAGAAAAATGTAAACCAGTTTTACTTGAACCTATTATGGCGGTTAACGTTATTACGCCAGACGAATATTTCGGAGATGTTGTTGGTAACTTATCATCAAGACGTGGAGAAATTCAAGAAACAGATAAAGACGGAAATGCTAATAAAATTAAGGCATTTGTACCATTAAGTGATATGTTTGGATACGCTACAGATTTAAGATCATTTACTCAAGGTCGTGGAATTTATACAATGCAATTTAGTCATTATCAAGAGACTCCAAAAAATATTGCTGAAAAAATTCAAAAAGGAAAATAATATGCCTAAAAAACTAAAACAGAAAAATATTAAAACTCTTTTGAAAGAGGAAAATCAAAATATTGATCCAATTATCCCAAAAGAACCAGTTGACCCAAAAACAGTAGAAATTAAATCAACTGACAAAAATTTTTTCATTAGTAGAAGATCAGATTTTTTAAAGGAAAAGAAAAAAATGAACACTGTGTTCATTGTTATTCTGATCCTTGTAATTTTAGGAACTATCGGCATTATTCTTTATTACTTTTTAAAGTAAGCAAGAATATTGTTTTTTTGAATAAAAAATAATAAAATAAATAAAGTTTTGCAAAAAATTAAGAAAAGAAAGAGGAAATCAAATGGCAAAAGAAAAATTTACTAGAACCAAAACACATTTTAATATTGGTACAATTGGTCACGTTGACCACGGAAAAACAACTTTAACAGCTGCAATTACAACATACTTATCAAAATCAGGTAATGCAAAAGCTAAAGGATATTCAGATATCGACGCTGCTCCAGAAGAAAGAGAACGTGGAATTACAATTAACACAGCTCACGTTGAGTATGAATCTAAAAAAAGACACTACGCACATGTTGACTGTCCAGGACATGCTGATTATGTTAAAAACATGATTACAGGTGCTGCTCAAATGGATGGAGCTATCTTAGTAGTATCGGCTACAGATGGCCCAATGCCACAAACCCGTGAACATATCTTGTTATCAAAACAAGTTGGTGTTCCAAAAATGGTAGTATTTTTAAATAAATGCGACATGGTTGAAGATGAAGAGTTAATTGATTTAGTTGAAATGGAAGTTAGAGAATTATTATCTCAATACGGTTTTGATGGAGACAATACCCCAGTAATCCGCGGATCAGCTTTGGAAGGATTAAATGGAAATCCTGTATGAGAAGCTAAATTGGGTGAATTAATTGAAGCTGCTGACACATATTTAGACGACCCAGCTCGTGAAATGGATAAACCATACTTAGTATCAATTGAAGATGTGTTTACAATTACAGGACGTGGAACAGTTGTTACAGGTAGAGTTGAAAGAGGAGTTTTACCAATCAACGAAGAAGTTGAAATTATTGGTTTAAAACCAACAAAGAAAAGTGTTGTAACTGGTATCGAAATGTTCAATAAATACTTAGACGAAGCTACTGCTGGTGATAATGTTGGATTACTATTAAGAGGAGTTCAAAGATCAGACGTACAAAGAGGACAAGTTATTGCTAAACCAGGTTCAGTTAAAGCTCACACAAAATTTAAAGCTCAAGTATATGCTTTAACTAAAGATGAAGGTGGACGTCATACACCATTCTTCTCAAATTACAGACCTCAATTCTTCTTTAGAACAACTGATGTTACTGGTGTTATAAACTTAAATCAAGGTGTTGAAATGGTTATGCCAGGAGACAATGCGGAATTAAATGTTGAATTAATTGCGCCTGTTGCTATTGAAAAAGGAACAAAGTTCTCAATCCGTGAAGGTGGAAGAACTATTGGTGCTGGTTCAATTACTGAAATTATTGCTTAATTAATTTAAACAATAAATAATAAATAGAAGGTAGTACCTTCTATTTTTTATTACAATTAAAACAATATGAATAATTTAAATAAATATGATTGAAACTTGTTACCTTTGCTTCAAAACAAAACCATTGAACAGTGGAAAAAAGAAATTATTGAGCATTATGAAATAATTTTTTCTTTGAAAGGGAAAATTACTAATAGTATTGATAATTTAAAAGAATTCTTAGATCACTCAAAAAAAAGCTCGATTATTGTTTCGAAAATAGGGTGTTATTTACATAATTTGGAAAATGTTGATTTATCTAATACAGAAATTTCCAAATTAGTTAACGATTTTGATTTATTTTTATATCCTTGAGGGATTAAATTATCCTTTGTTTCCAACGAACTTAAAGATAATGTTGAAAAAATACTAAATATGTTGGATGAAGAAACTGCAATTTATAAAAAATCATTTGAGCGATTGAAAAGAAGAAAAAAACATAAAATTTCTAATCGAGAGGAAAAATTGTTGTCAGTATTATCGAATGCATTAGGTAATTCCGATGAAATATTTTCTAAATTAACAAATGTTGATTTTTCCTTTGGAGAAGTAGAGGATTCGCAAGGTGTAAAATATAAATTAACTCAGGGAACAGCCTCAAAACTATTGCGCGATAAAGACATTGTTCTTCGTAAAAATTCATATTTTGCTTTTTGAAAAGAATATAAAAAACATGAAAACACGCTATCAGCAACATATTACGCCAATCTTTGTGAAACTAGTGCCTTTTCCAAAATTTATAAATATAAAAGCTCACTAGAAGCAGCACTTTTTTCAGATAATGTTACTCCAAAATTTTATAATTTTGCACTTAATCAAATTGCTAAAAATAGTAAATTATTACTTAAATGAAGGAAAATTCTTGTTAACAAAACTGGTATTTCCAATCCAAAACCATGAGATTGAAATACAGAAATTTTTAGTCCAATTGATAAGAAATATGAAATTAATGATTCGCAAAGAATTATTAAAGACGCTTTGAGTATTCTTGGTTCAGATTATGTAGCAAAATTAGATAAAGCATTTGAGAATAATTGAATTGATTGACTACCAAAAGATTCCAAAAGAAGTGGTGCTTATTCGTATGGAGTTTGAGAGGGGAATCCCTACATCTTACTGAATTGAAATGGTAAATATTTAGATTTATCAACCTTAGCGCATGAGTTAGGTCATTCAATGCACACACTTTACTCAAATGAAAATCAAGATTACGAATATCACGATTATCCGATTTTTTTAGCAGAAGTTGCCTCAACAACAAATGAACTTTTACTTGTCGAATATTTATTAAAGCATGAAGAAAATCCGCAAATGAGAGCATACATTTTAGAGAATGCTATTAGAGAAATTATTGGAACAATTTACCGTCAAGCGTTATTTGCTGATTTTGAACAAATTGTTCATAATAAAGTTGACCAAAATGAACCAATCACGTTGGATGTTTTTAAAAATATTTGTAAAGAATTATATCCAAAATACTTTCCAAAATTAAAAACAGAAACGTATGAGGATGAATTTGAAAATTTATGAGGATTATATGTTCCGCATTTTTATAGTGATTTTTATGTTTATAAATATGCAACTGCAATGATAAGTGCGATTTCATTTACGAATAAAATTTTGAACGGTAATAAAGGCGATGTGGAAAATTATTTATCTTTTTTAAAAATGGGTTCAAGCGAATGACCAATTGATGCTCTTAAGAAATCTGGAGTTGATTTGCTAGATAAAAAAACTTATGATGAAGCATTTGAATTATTGGAGCATTATTTATGTGAATTGGAAAAGCTTTTAAATTAATTTATAATTAAGATGTTTTAATGTATATAGTTACATTTACTAATTAAAGGGGGATTTATGGGTATTTATACACCAAGCACAACAGCGGTAAGATCTAGATGATCAAAGGTTTTTAGAGCATTAGCTTTAATTATTATTATAGGTTTAGGTATTGCAACAACTTCGCTGGCAATCTCGTTAAAAAATGCAAACGGAACAATTGAGCATATGAACGATAATCCAGTTGATCCAAGTAAATCAGGAAAACAACAAGCCGAGGGTGTCATTGTTCAAACATTTTTAAACTCTAATTCATGACAAAAGAAACAAGGTTCAACAACTGAATATTTAACTATGGCAGAGTTTTTAGGTGAAAATTTAATAAGTACGTTTGTGAGTAAATTGCCACAATTCGATCCAACACAATCAAATTTAAATGCCATTTCAGCAAGTTCAAGTAGCATAAATATTCTTAATTATTCACTGACTCCTGATGTTACAAATTACAACAGCAATAATCAAAAATACAAAGTTAATGAAGTTCAAGTAGTATTTACCTGTTCGTTTACATATGTAACAGATAGCCCAACTCCGCCTCCTGCAAAAGGTTATGCTCCAACGATGGAAGTGCATTTAAAATTTAGAACAGGAACTGACTACACACAAGACAAGGATCCAAGCGTTTCTCCGACTTCTAATCCAAAAATATTAATATGAACTGATATGATATCTGCCTATTCAATTTATATTCCTAATTCGAATAATCCATACCCAGATGGAAATTAATAGTGAGCAAAATGAATTCATACATTACAAATTTTAATACAATTGTTGAAAACAATAATTTAAAAATAAACCACAATCACGAAACTGTTGCAGATAATTTCCCCTTTTTAGAAAAAATAATTGTTTTTGTCGTTGAAAATATAAAAAAAGAAAAATCATTTATTGGCACTATTGCAATAAACGATAAAACTAATGAAATTTATTTAAACGCGCATCTAATAGTGGCTAAAATATTATTTGATCACTTTTTTCTTAATAAAAAAATTGATAACGATATAGCAAAAAGAATTAATCACCCTTTAATTAATTCAATTGTAAAAAATGATTTGAATTTTCAACAATCGATCAATTATTTTCATTATTTAATAAAGGATTTCACAGATTGATTGGTAGGTGTTAATTTAAAGAAAGAAGATGTTGTAGTTTTTTTTGATAAAGTGCAAATTAATGTTTTACAAAATAACATCTATGAAGATCAAGTTATTTCAGACATGAATAATTCATTATCATTAGTTTTTGATACGTCGATTGCTCAATTATTCGAAAACAAATTATTTAATTTCATGGATCAAAAACTTGTTTCTAGTAAGTATTCAGAATTGAGAGATATCTTTAATAAAGAATTTAAATCTATTTTTTCACGATTAGCTACTAACCAAAGTTTTATTAATAATTTAGACAATTTTATTCACTCGTCATTAATAATTGACGATTTATTTTTAGTTTCTCAATCTCAAATTTCTATAAATTATCAAACATGAAAACACGCTATTTCAATCAGAATAACACGAGTTTTAGAAAGAAATTTTGGCGAAAAAAATAAAACAGTAACTGATTTTGTCAACATATTAAATCATTATAAGTTGAGATTTTATATTGTTTTATATTTAGCAACTAAAAAATTTGATAACTTTTCTAATTTATCAACATTATCTATTTTTTGTGCATTAGAATTGTACTCGCATAATATTCCTTTGGAATTTATTTCAGCAATAATTGTTGAGCATAGCAGACTAGAAAATAATAAAGTTGTAATTGCAAATTCTAAATCATTAGATAATGTTTTAAGAAAATTGTTAAGTTATGTATTAAGAATTTATATGTCTAAAAAACCAATTAATTTTAATCAAGCAGGGCAATTATTATTAAATTCAATAGTTTCATTAAATCAAGTGAACGATATAGATGAATTTATTAAACATGCTAAAGATTTTCTAGTTAAATTTGATGAAAAAAATAACGATGAAGAAGGTATAGATGATATTTTAGATGATTCATTTGTTGGTAAATTTTTAAATAACGAGAAAATTAATTCCCCAAAAATGTCATATTTGTTGCCTAAATTAATTATGTTTTCTGAAATAACAAAATATAAGCATGAGATTGCAGATATTAAAATACCTTATTTAATTTATTTACCTCAGTTATTTCAGAAGAATGTTGAATTGAATCATTTGTCAATTGGAGATTTATTCCCGATTGCTGCAGACGATTACCAAAAGCTAGCAACAAATAATATGGATATTCAATTTGCATATATTTCTGCATGCAAAAATTTTAGTCATTTGTTGCATGATAAAGTAATTCAAGAAACAATAAATACTAGATCATTTAATGAAGATCAGAGAAATAAAAGGAAAAATCAATATATCGATTTATTTATAGATGTCTTAAGAATAAATAAATAACTATTCTTGGAACATTGTTGAAATGTGACTTCTTACTTTTGAAGATTCATTATAGTTTTCTTCAATAAAGTTGGTAAATTTTCTCTCTAATTCAATTAGTTCGATATATGAAGATACATGAATTACAAAACAACAAACATTTTCCTTTTGCTTAATATTGCATTCGTAATTTTGAAAAATAATTTTTCTTTTCTCGTTTGTTGTAAAGATTACTCTAGTCTTAAATATATCCATTAATTCGATTTTTTTATCATATTCTGTATTATGTTGAACTAAATTTTGACCAAAATAATCAGCTAACTTTAAAGTTAAGTTACTACTTGTAATAGCCATTTCGTGAGTCATAATTTTTGAACCATGGATAGATATAAAATCAAATAATTCAGTTATATTGGTTATAGATGTTAATTTAGCATGTAAGCCTTTATAAAAAGATATTATTTTTGGGTGTTGATCATTATCTTCCATTATTTTTTTTCGATATCTTTCAATTAAAAAATGTTTCACATCTTGAATACTTTCATAAATATCTTCATTAGTTTCTTTAAATATATTTTTAATATCATTATTCATACTTAAATTTTACTTTTTAATAATTTATTTTTTCAAATTTGATTTTATTTTTTTTATGTTAAAATTTTATTTGTGTTTAAAAAAAATCAACACACCAATCATAGTTGTTAAGGAGAAATATGCAAAAACTAAGAATTAGATTAAAAGCATACGATAGCAAAGTACTTGACGAATCAATTAAAAAAATCGTTGAAGTATTACAAGGTCTAGAGGCTGATATTAGGGGACCAATTCCACTACCTACAAAAATCGAAAAATATACAATTTTAAGATCTGTACATAAACATAAAGACTCAAGAGAACAATTTGAAAGAAGAACTCACGTGAGACTAATGGATATTTACAATCCAAATAACAATATTATTAACAAATTGAAATCTCTTTCATTACCTTCATCAGTAAATATAGAGATTAAATTTTAGTTTATTAGAGAAGGAGTAATAATGAAGGGTTTATTAGGAAAAAAAATTGGAATGACACAAATTTACTCAAAAACTGGAAAGGCAATCCCTGTAACAGTTATTGAAGTAACACCTAATGTAGTTACACAAGTAAAAACATTAGAAAATGATGGTTATGTAGCTACTCAATTATCTTTTGGAGATATAAGAGAAAATTTATTAACAAAATCACAAAAAACTCATTTTGCTAAAGCTAATACTACAGCAAAAAAATACACAAGAGAAATTAGAGATATGAATGGTTACAATTTAGGTGATAACGTTACTGCTTCTATTTTTCAAAAAGGTGAAATGGTGGATGTAGCTAGTGTATCTAAAGGACACGGGTTTTCAGGACCTATTAAAAGACATAATCAATCAACAGGTCCAATGGGTCACGGTTCAGGGTACCACAGAGGTGTAGGATCAATGGGTTCAATCACAAATAATAGAATATTTAAAGGTAAAAACATGCCTGGTCAATATGGACATGACAACACAACAGTTCAAAATTTACAAATTGTAGATTTTAGTGAAGAAAACAACTTTGTATTGGTGAGCGGAGCAATTCCGGGACCAAAAAATTCATTAGTGGTAATTTATGAATCAATTAAGCATCCAGGAGTTGTTAAACCGATTGAACTTGTAAATTACAATACAAAGAAAGAAAGTGAATAATATGCAAGCAAAAGTATTAAATAATAAAGGTCAAGAAGTAAAAAATATTAAACTTGCTGACGATGTTTTCGCTATTGAAAATCCAAATAGTCATGCAATTTTTTCATCAGTTATTTCAGAAGAAGCTTCATGAAGACAAGGAACTCATTCTACTAAAACTAAAGCTGAAGTTAGTGGCGGTGGAAAGAAACCATGAGCTCAAAAAGGTACAGGTAATGCTAGACAAGGTTCTACAAGAAATCCGCAATGAAGACATGGTGGAATTGCTTTTGGACCAAAACCAAATAGAAATTACTCATTAAAATTAAATAAAAAAGAACAAAACCTATCATTGAGATCTGCATTATCAATTAAAATGGCAAAACAAGAAATTACAATTATTGATTCATTCTCATTAAATGAATTTTCAACTAAAAAGTTCTTAACTAACTTAAAGGATTTAGGACTAGACAACAAAAAAGTTTTAATTATTGCTAATCAACCAAGTGATTTTTTAGCAAAATCAGTAGATAATGTTGCTAATGTTTTATTACTTGGTGTAAATCAAGTAACGACAAGAAGCATTTTAAATAACGATGTTATTTTAGCTTCAGAGGAATCAATTAAAGCTTTAGAAGAAAGATTGGTGAAATAATATGGATTTAATTAATGTAATTAAAAAACCTGTTTTAACAGAAAAATCATACCGCGGTATTCAAGATCAAAAATATACATTTGAAGTAGATCGTAAGTCAACAAAACTCGAAATTAAAAAAGCATTTGAACAATTGTTTGGAGCAAAAGTTGCGAGTGTTAATGTAATTAACAAAGAAGGTAAAAAGAAAACTGTTGGTAGATTCACTGGAAGAAAAAATCATGCTAAATATGCAATTATAACTTTAAAACCAGGTGAAAAACTAGAAATTTTTGATGAAGCCAATGCTGTTGAAGACAATGCTCAATCAGAACTTAAAGGAGATGAATAATGCCAGTAAAGGTATATAAACCAACCACAAATAGTCGTAGAAATTACTCTGTATTAGATTACAAAGCAACTATTACAAAACAAACTCCAGAAAAAAGCTTAACAGTTTCTTTCAAAAAACATGCCGGTAGAAATAATCAAGGTGTTATCACGGTAAGACATCAAGGTGGCGGTCACAAAAGAAGATATCGTTTAATCGATTTCAAAAGAAATAAATTTGATATCCCAGCTAAAGTAGTGGCGTTTGAATATGATCCAAATAGAACATGTAATATTGCATTATTGAATTATGTTGATGGTGAAAAGAGATACATCATTGCTCCACAGAATTTAAATGTCGGTGATGAAATTATTTCAAGCACTAAAGCACCAATCAAACCAGGGAACACATTACCATTAATTAATATTCCTGAAGGTACATTTATTCACAATGTTGAAATGAATCCTGGAAGAGGTGGACAACTAGCAAGAAGTGCTGGAAGTTCTGTTCAAATTTTAGGATTTGAAGAAGGTAATAAATATGCAATCGTTCGTTTAACTAGTGGTGAAACGAGAAAAATTCTTTCAAATTGTTTAGCAACAATTGGTACAGTTGGAAATGAAGAACACAATATTGTTTCTATCGGTAAAGCCGGGAGAAGCCGTTGAATGGGAATTAGACCAACCGTTCGTGGATCTGTTATGAACCCAAATGATCACCCACATGGTGGTGGTGAAGGTAAAACGCCAGTTGGACGTAAAAGTCCAATGACTCCATGAGGTAAAAAAGCTTATGGTGTTAAAACAAGAAATAAGAAAAAATTTAGCTCTAAATTAATCATTAGAGGAAGAAAGAAATAGGGAGGGAATATGGCTCGTAGTTTAAAGAAAAGTTATTTCGTTGAAGAAAGCTTAGTAAAAAAAGTTAAAGCAATGAATGAAAGTAACAAACGTTCAGTAATTAAAACTTGATCAAGAAGAAGCACAATAATTCCTGAATTTATAGGGCATACATTTGCCGTTCATAATGGTAAAGAACACATCCCTGTTTTCATTAGAGAAGATATGGTTGGTTACAAATTAGGACAATTCGTTCCAACAAGAAAATTTGTTACACACAGTAAAAACAAAAGTGATAGTAAGTAGTCATAGAGAAAGGTAGATTATGGAAGCAAAAGCATTTGTAAGTAAAATTAGAATTACACCAAGAAAAATGCGTTTAGTTGTTGATTTAGTTAGAAATAAATCTGTAAACGAAGCGTCATTAATCTTAAAAAATACAGATAAATCAGGAGCATATGTTGTTTCAAAATTATTGAAATCAGCAATTGCAAATGCAGTTAATAATCAAGGAATGAAAGCTGATGAACTAGTTATCTCGTCAATAATGGTAGGAGATGGACCAACATTAAAAAGAATGCATCCAAGAGCTAGAGGTAGATCTGGAGCAATTTTAAAGAGAAGTTGTAACATCAATATAACATTGTCAGACAATAAAGGTCAGGAGTAAAAATGGGACAAAAAGTTAATGCACATGGTTTAAGAGTCGGAATTAACAAGGGTTGAAGATCATCATGATTTGGAGACAAGAAAAATTATGCTAACTGATTAGTTGAAGATTCTAGAATAAGAGAAGCAATTACAAAAATCGCTGGGAAGAAAAATATTTCTGAAATTCTTATTGAAAGAATTGATGATTGTCCAAATATTGTAGTTATGACTGCAATGCCTGGTTTAGTTCTAAAAAAGAATGGTGAAGGTTTAGAATCTATTAAGAAAGAACTTACACAAAATTTAAAATTAAAAAAATATAATGTGGAAATTCAAGAAGTAGAAAATTTAAATTTAGATGCTCAAAGTGTCGCTTCATCTGTAGCTGAACAAATCGAAAATAGAGTTTCACACCGTGTTGCTCAAAAAAAAGCTATTGCTAACGTAATGGGTGCTGGTGCTTTAGGAATTAAGATTAAAGTTTCCGGAAGACTTGGTGGAGTAGATATGGCCAGAGAAGAAGGATATACTCGTGGGAAAGTTCCTATGCAAACATTAAGAGGACAAATTTCTTACGGTTTTGCTGAAGCAAAAACTAAGTATGGTCAAGTTGGAGTAAAAGTATGAATCTATACAGGTGATTCTTTGAAAAAACAAGAGGAGGAAAACAATGTTAATGCCTAAACGTACAAAATATCGTAGACCACACCGTGTGTCATATGAAGGAAAAGCCAAAGGCGGGAAAGAACTGAACTTTGGAGAATACGGATTAAGATCTGAAGAAGGAGCATGAATTACAGCTCAACAGATCGAAGCTGCCCGTGTTGCTTTTACTAGATATATGAAAAGAGGAGGTAAAGTTTGAATTAGAATTTTCCCTCACATGGCTATGACCAAAAAACCATTAGAGGTTAGAATGGGTTCAGGAAAAGGTGCTCCTGAAAAATGAGTTGCTATTGTAAAAGAAGGAACTATTATGTTCGAAATTGCTGAAGTTTCGGAAGAAGTAGCAAGAGAAGCTTTTAGATTAGCATCACACAAGTTGCCTGTTAAATGTACATTTGTGAAGAGAGGTGAATAATGTTAGATATTAGAGATATTAGAAAAAAAGACTTAACTGAGTTACAAACTCAATTAACAGAACTAAAACAAAAATTATTTGCTTTACGTTTTCAAAATTCAGTTGGTAAATTAGAACATCCTGGTGAAATTGCATCTCTTAAAAAAGATATTGCTCGTATTTTAACAGTGATTCATGAACAAAAAATGGGAATCAATCAAAATTGACAACCTAAAGTTATTAAAACACCAAAAACAGAAGTTGAAAATTTAGATAGTGTTGAAGTAATTGCTGAAGAAAAAACTGCAAAATTAGATGAAGTGAAAGAAAAAACGTCAAAAGCGAAAGTAGCAAAAGCTAAAACTTCAGGAACAAAGAAATCAGTTTCAACTGCTCCAAAGAAATCAGCTATTAAAAATATTAAAGTTGACAAAACAGAGGAAAAATTAGAGGTAATTCATGACTAAAACAACTGACTCAAGTGTAAGATCAAAGAGAAAATCATTGATTGGTGTTGTAGTGAGCAATAAAATGGCTAAAACAGCAACTGTTTTAGTTGAAACTTACAAAAAACACCCAATTTACAAAAAAGAATTAAATATTCTAAAAAATATCATGCTCACGATGAAAATCAAGTAGCAAAAATCGGAGATTGAGTAAAGATTTCTGAAACAAGACCAATCTCAGCAACTAAAAGATTTTATGTTGTTGAAGTTGTAAAACACGTCGAAGACATTAAATAGGAGGTACAAGATGGTACAACAAGAATCGAGATTAAAAGTAGCGGATAATAGTGGTGCTAAAGAACTATCTGTAATTCGTTGTTTGGGTGGATCACATAGACGTTATGCGTTTGTTGGAGACATTGTAGTTTGTTCAGTGAAAGATGCTATTCCAAATGGCCAAGTTAAAAAAGGTCAAGTTGTTAAAGCAGTTATTGTTCGTACAAAACAAGGAATTAAAAGACAAACTGGAGAAACATTAAAGTTCGATGAAAATGCAGCTGTAATCATTCGTGAAGACTTAAGTCCAAGAGGAACGCGTATTTTCGGACCAATAGCAAGGGAACTAAGAGATAAAGGATTTATGAAAATAATTTCTCTAGCTTTAGAGGTTCTATAGGAGTAATTATGAAAATTAAAAAAGGCGATAAAGTAAAAGTTATCACAGGAAAAGATAGAGGTAAAGAAGGTACTGTTATTAAGTCATTTCCAAGTGAAAACCGCATTAAAGTTGAAGGTATTAACATTGTTACAAAACACATTAAACCAAGTCAAAAAAACCAAGAAGGTGGAATTGTTAAGGTTGAAGGAAAAATTAACGTTTCTAATGTAATGTTTTTAGATTCAAAAGCTAAAGGAACTAAAACTTCAAGAATCGGTTACCGTTTAGAAGATGACAGAAAAGTAAGATTTTCGAAAAAAACAGGGAATAAAATAGGTGCTTAATATGAATTTAAAAGATAAATATACACAAGTAATTGCAAAAGAATTATTTACTGAATTTAAATATAAATCACCAATGCAAGTTCCAAAATTAGAAAAAATTGTTATTAATATTGGAGCTGGAGATGCTGCTGCAAATCAAAAAATAATGGATAACGTTGTTGAAGAACTACAAAGCATTACTGGTCAAAAACCTGTTGTTACTAAGTCAAAAAAATCAATTGCTTCTTTTAAATTAAGAGAAGATATGAAAATTGGATGCAAAGTAACTTTAAGAAATAAAAAAATGTATGATTTTTTAGATAAATTAATCAACATTGCATTACCGAGGGTAAGAGATTTTCAAGGAATCTCAAGTACAGCATTTGATGGACATGGAAATTACACTTTAGGTATTAAGGAACAAATCATTTTCCCTGAAATCGATTACGACAAGGTAACGCGTTTAAGAGGAATGGATATTGTTTTCGTTACTTCAGCAAAAACAAATGAAGAAGGTAAAGCTTTATTAAAAAAATTAGGTTTACCGTTTAAAGATAAACACTAACAAGGAGAGAAAATGGCAAGAAAAGCATTAGTTGTAAAATCAAAAAAACAAGCAAAATTTAGTTCACGCGAATATACAAGATGTGAAATCTGTGGAAGACCGCACTCAGTTTTGAAAAAATTTAAAATATGTCGTATATGTTTTAGAAAAATGGCTTACAAAGGTGAGATACCTGGCGTAAAAAAATCAAGTTGATAAGGAATAAAGGAGTTAAATTATGATGACAGATCCAATCGCAGATATGCTGACGAGAATTAGAAATGCAAATAAAGCACACATCACGACTTTGAGCATGGATAATTCAAAAATCAAAAAAGAAATCGCAAGAATTTTACATGAAGAAGGTTTCATTACTAGTTTTGATGTAAAAAAAGAAGAAAATTCACCAAAAGAAATTTTGAACATTGAATTAAAATATAACGACAAAAACGGTGTTATTAAAGGCATCAAAAGAATTTCAAAACCAGGTTTAAGAGTTTATACAAACTCTAAGGAAATGCCAAAGGTTTTATCAGGCTTAGGAGTGGCAATTGTGTCAACTTCTAAAGGAATTATGACAGGAAAACAAGCTAAAACGCAAAACTTAGGTGGCGAAGTTTTAGTGTTTGTTTGATAGGAGATCATTATGTCAAAAATCGGAGCTAAACCAATTAAAATACCAAACGGAGTAACAATTACTCAATCAGGAAATCTATTTGTTGTTCAAGGACCAAAAGGAAAAATTGAAAAATCTTTAATTAACGTAACTATGGAAATTAAAGAAGAACAATTACATTTAACTCCTAATAACAATATCACTAAACCATCTATGTTTTGAGGAACAGCTTCATCAATTATTAGAGGAATGATTGAAGGTGTTACAAATGGGTTTATAAAAGAACTAAATATTGTCGGAGTTGGTTACAAAGCAGCTGTTGCTGGGAAAAATTTAAATCTTGCCTTAGGTTTTTCACACCCAGTTAATTTACCAATCCCAACAGGAATAACGGTAGAAACACCAAAACCAACAATCATTATTATCAAAGGAATTGATAAAGAACAAGTTGGACAATTTGCAGCTTTAATTAGATCATATAAAATGCCAGAACCTTACTTAGGTAAAGGAATCTTGTACAAAGATGAGAAAATTATTAGAAAAGCTGGAAAAGCAGCTGGTAAATAGGAGATTAATATGTTAGGTAAAAATATAACAAATCAAAGAAGAAGACATTTAAGACTTCGCAAAAGATTAATAGGTACTTCAAATCAACCTAGATTATGCGTGACTGTTTCAAATAAATACATTTCAGCACAAATCATCGATGATAGTAATCACCATACATTAGCGTTTGCTACAACACAAACAATGGAACTTGCAAATAAAAATAACATTGAAGCAGCAACTAAGTTAGGTGAAGTGCTAGCTAATAGAGCAAAAGAAAAAAACATTACATCAATAATTTTTGATAGAGCAGGTAGAAAATACCATGGTAAAGTACAAGCTTTTGCTGATGCATGTAGAGCTAACGGATTAATTTTTTAGGAGTAAAAATGGAAGATATTAAACAAAAACAACAAACAATAAACGAAAACTCAAAAGAAACAAAACCTTTTGTTAAAAAAACTGATCGTCCAGGTGGTCCAAGAAAACCGGGAATGCGTCCAAGAAAAGAATTTTCAACTGATTTAGTTTTTGAAATAATTAAAATTAAAAAAGTTACTAAAGTTGTAAAAGGTGGTAGAAGATACCGTTTTAGTGTGATCGTTGTTGGTGGAGATAAAAAGGGTCGTGTTGGATACGGTACCGGAAAAGCGTTTGAAGTTCCAGATGCTATTAAAAAAGCCAAAAAAGAAGTATTAAAAAACATGATTAGAGTTCCTTTAACAAAAGAAACACAAACAATAGCTCACGAAATCATTGGTCACAAAGGTGCTTCACAAGTGCTATTAAAACCAGCTACAGAAGGAACTGGAATTGTTGCTGGTGGATCTATCCGTATTTTCTTAGAATTAGGCGGAGTTAGAAATATCTATAGTAAATCATTTGGAGCTAGATCAGAATTAAATATGATTTTAGCAACAATTGATGGAATCAAAAATCTAAGAACAAAACAACAAATTTCTAAGAGTCGCGATAAAAAAGTGGCAGAAATTATGTTTAACTAAGGAGAATGAAATGAAACTAAACGATATACAAGCTCAAAAAGGTTCTCGTCATACTAAAAAAACATTAGGTCGTGGTATTGGGTCAGGTCTTGGAAAAACTTCAGGACGTGGACACAAAGGTCAAGGTTCTAGAAAAAGTGGAAACGTTAGAATTGGTTTTGAAGGTGGACAAACTCCTTTATATAGAAGAATTCCGAAACGTGGGTTTACAAACTTTACTAAAAAAGATTTTTTAATTATTAATGTTGGTTTATTAAACGCATTAGAAATTGAAGGCGAAATTACACTAGAAATTTTGGTTGAAGCTGGTGTTATTAAGGCTCCAAAGAATAATCAATACTTAAAAGTTTTAGGAGAAGGTGATGTAACAAAACCATTAGTGGTTAAGGCATCTGCTTTTACAAAACAAGCTAAAGAAAAAATTGAAGCAGCTAACGGACAAGCAATCGTAATTTAAATCAAAAAAAGTGTAGTGAGAACTACACTTTTTTGTTGTTGTATGTTTGGTTTGCAATCATTCTTTGTTAATATTATAAAGTATAAAAATTTGTGTTAAACAAATTATAAAGTAAGGGGGAAATAGTGTCTGATAGATTAACCATGGTCCAAACGATCAAATATATGCTTAATTCAAAAGAGCTATATAAGAAGTTATTGTTCACTATTGGAATATTAATACTATTTCGTCTTGGTTCAAATTTAACAATTCCTGGAGTTACAGCTCAAGCAAATGATACAAGTAATCCGTTAGCTGCCTTAATGGGTGGGAAAAATGGGAACGATTTATTGAGCGTTTTGGGCATGCTTGGTGGTGGAGGTCTACGAAGATTTAGCATTTTCGCCTTAGGAATTTCGCCATACATTATGTCAACGATTATTGTCCAATTGTTATCATCTGATGTTATTCCATCATGAACTCATTTAAATAAGTCTGGTGAAGCTGGTAGAAAACGTTTAGATTTTTATGGGCGTATTATGACATTTTTTATAGCTATTGCACAGGGATATGCTTTTACAGCAACATTGCAATCGTCAAATGCTATTTCTTTTACTAAAGATAATGGTTTATTTACATCTTTTTACGTAGTTATGGTGTTAGTAGGAGGAAGTTACTTATCACTATGATTTGGTGATAGAATTACTAAAAGTGGTTTGGGTAACGGAGTTTCATTATTAATTTTTTCTGGAATTGTTGCTAATTTACCTTGAAATTTTTTCGAAATATTCCAAAACGCCATTAACCCAACTGGACCATTAGTTTACATTTTTAAAGGGATTTTGGATTCGATATTCTGTGTGTTAATTTTTATTGTTCTAACGGTCGCAACGGTTTATTTGTCGCAATCATTACGAAAAATTCCTGTGCAAAACTTAGGAGCCGGATTGGCGTTAAAAAATGAGGAAATTTCATATCTACCATTAAGAGTTAACTCCGCAGGAGTTATTCCAGTTATTTTTTCTTCTGCTATTTTAACAACACCAATTACAATTACTCAATTTATTTCAAATGATGAAGTAAAAAGTGTTATTACAACAATATTTTCAACTTCTCAACCCTTTGGAATGTTCTTATATTTCGCATTAACTTTTGCTTTTACATATTTTTACTCACACATTACTGTTAATTCAGAAGATATAGCTGAGAATTTCCGTAAAAATGGAACATTTATTCCAGGTATTAATCCTGGTAAGGATACCGAGAATTATTTGAAAACAACATTAAACCGTCTAAATTTTATTGGAGGGTTTACCTTAGCCGTTATTGCAGTTTTTCCATACATTATGGCTAAAGTTTTAAATATTCCATCACAAATTGCTATGGGTGGTACAGGATTAATTATTTTAGTTGGTGTTGCTATTGACACACTGACTCAAATTCAGGGAAGAATTCGTCAAAAATCATATTCTGAATTTAAAAGTCAAACTATATTCTTGGATGATATTCGTAATGCTAATGTTATGAATCAAGAAAATAAAAAATTTGAAATCATTCAAGATGGTTACTCAAAAAATAATGATCCAAATTCAGGAGAATTTGGTGGATGATTGTGGTAGATAATATGAATATTATTATTTTTGGTCCACCTGGATCGGGTAAAGGAACTATTAGTCAGGTTCTAGTAAATAAACATAATTACAAACATTTAGCATTGGGTGACGTTTTTCGCGAGCATATTAAAAAACAAACTAAACTAGGATTAGAAATTAAGAAAATTGTTGAATCAGGAAACCTTGTTAGTGATGAATTAGTTTCACAAGTCGCTAAAGAAGAATTAGTAAAAATTGGTCGCAAGCAACACTTAATTATTGATGGATATCCAAGAACAATAGGACAAGGTAATGCCTTAGATATAATTTCAAAAGAACTTAATATTAATTGAAATTTTGCTGTCTATTTAGATGTTGAACGCGAAATTATAATTGATCGAATCATCACTAGAAGGGTATGTTCGAAATGCGGGTCAACATACAATATTAGATATAATCCACCGAAAGTAGCTAATGTTTGTGATATATGTGGTGGAGAAGTTATCCAAAGAACAGATGATAAACGCGAAATTATTACTACACGTTTAGATAATTATATAAACGAGACAGCTCCGCTAGTTGATTTCTATAAAGACAAAGGTATTTTTAGAACAATTTCATCACACGGGGATGTAAATGAAATTGTTAATGAAATATTAAATTTACAATTAAAAAATGAAAGTTAGTGTTAAAACCCCTTTAGAAATTCAAAAAATCCGTGAAGTCGGATTAATTTTAAGAAATTTGAAAAACCACTTACGTCAAATTATTAAATCATCAATGACTTTAAATCAAATTAACGATATAGCTCATGATTATATTACTCAACAGCAGGGAATCCCTTCTTTTTTAAATTATAGTGGTTTTCCGAAAAGTATTTGTACTAGTGTTAATGAAGTTTTAATTCATGGTGTCCCCTCAGAATATTCTTTAAAACCGGGTGATTTACTTTCACTAGATATAGGTGTTTATAAGAACGGGTATCATGTAGATTCTGCTTTTAGCATGATCATCGATAATATCGATAACAAAAAAGCTCAAGATTTAATTAAATGCGCAGAAGAAAGTTTTTTTAATTCTATTAAAAATATTAAAGACGGTGCGCATTTATCAGATATTGGAAAAATTATTGAGGAAACGATTACATCTTGAAACTTTTTTGGTACAAGTTTGTATTGTGGTCACGGGATTGGTAAAAATCTTCACGAAGCACCAATGATTTTAAATTATTATGAACCGAGTTATGATTTAATATTAAAAACCGGCATGGTTTTAGCTATTGAACCGATGGTTCTTGATGGTAGTCCGGAAACGATTGTTGATAAGAACGATAATTGATCAGTTATCTCTAAAAATCACCAACTAACTGCGCATTATGAACATACAATAGTGATAACAAAAACAGGTTACGAAATATTAACTTAGTTTATGAATATTAATAACATAAATAATTTTTAAAAAAAATGAAAAATGATATAATCTACAAAGTTATAGAGTTTTTATTCCCATGCTTGTATTTCTTATACAAGTATTTTATATGGAAATAGAAGGATAAATCCCCTGACCTATAACGTGGAGGTTGAACTTGGCCGAACGTAATTTTATTACTATGGATGGAACAGTAAAGGAATTGATTTCAGATTCAAATATTATTGTTTTGTTAGATAACAAGATCGAAGTTATTGCCCATCCATCAGGAAAAATGCGTATTAACAAGATCCATTTATTACAAGGAGATCGCGTTCAAGTACAAATCTCGCCTTATGATTTAACAAAAGGCAGAATAACTTACAGGCTTCGTATCAAGAAAGGTGAAAAAAATGAAAGTTAGAACATCAGTTAAAAAAATATGTAACAAATGTCAAATTATTCGCCGTAAAGGTCGCGTAATGGTAATTTGCGAAAACCCAAAACATAAACAACGTCAAGGATAGGAGAAATTAGTGGCAAGAATTTTAAATATAGATATTCCTAATAATAAAAGAGTAATTATCGCTTTAACAAGCATTTACGGAATTGGTCTTTCAACATCAAAGGAAATCTTGGAAACTGCAAAAGTTGATGAAAACAAAAAAGTTAAAGATTTAACAGAAGAAGAATTAACAAGTATTAGAAATGCTGCAAATAATTACTTAACAGAAGGTAGCTTAAGAAGAGAAGTAGCTTTAAACATTAAGAGATTAATGGAAATTGGAAGCTATCGTGGTTTAAGACACAGAAAAAGTTTACCTGTTCGTGGACAAAGAACTAGAAGTAATTCTAGAACAAGAAAAGGTCCAAGAAAAACAGTTGCTAATAAGAAAAAAACTACAGCTAAAACATAGTAGTTAATTTTATTTTTCAGAAAGGATTAAAATGGCAAAAACAAATAATGCAAAAACTGTTTCAACATCAGAAAAAAAACGTAAACAGAAAAAATTTAATATCCAAAAAGCCCAAGCGCATATTCACGCTTCTTTTAACAACACAATCATTACAATTACTAATGAAAAAGGTGAAGCAATTACGTGAAGCAGTGGTGGAGCGTTAGGATATAAAGGATCTAAAAAATCAACACCGTTTGTAGCTCAACAAGCAGCTGCATCATGTGCAAAAATTCTTAAAGATTATGGAGTTCAAGAAATTTCAATTTTCGTTAAAGGATTAGGACCTGGGCGTGAAGCTGCTATTAGAGGAATTCAAGGAACAGGTTTAGCTGTATTAAGCATTAAAGATGTTACTTCAGCACCGCACAATGGATGTAGAGCTCCAAGAGCTCCAAGAAAATAATTAAGGAGAGAACATGGATAAATTTATTAGACCTACATTTGAAATAATTCACGAGAGTGACGATAAAAGGCACTGCATAGTTGCGGTTGAACCGTTAGAACGCGGATTAGGTGTTACGTTAGGTAACTCTCTAAGAAGAGTATTATTATCATCGATTCCTGGAGTAGCAGCATATGCTGTTAAATTTCATGGAGCAAGACACGAATTTTCAACAATTCCAAACGTTCTAGAAAGTATTCCGAATATTATTATTAATATTAAAAATTTAGTAGTAAAACCGGAAAATTTATTTCAGGAATCAAAAGAAGAAATCGTTTTAAAAATTGAAAATGCAACTGGCGAAGTAAAAGCCGGCAATATTAAATGCCCTACTGGTTTTTCAATAACTAATCCAGATTTACACATTGCAACTGTTACAGAGGGAAAAACATTTTCTGGAAATATTTATGTTGCAATTAATCGCGGTTTTGTTTTATTTACAAAAAATAAATTAAACATGAAAAAATCAGAAGGAATGATAGCTATTGACTCAAACTATTCACCTGTTAAAAATGTAAAAGTTGTAGTAGAAGAAACAAGAATCGGAAAAGTTAAAGATTTAGAAAAATTAACTTTAGAAATCGAAACAAATGGAGCAATTACTGCAAAAAAAGCAGTAGCATTTGCAAGCAAAGTTGTTATCGAACACTTAAATGAATTTGCTAATTGAGCTTCAGATATTCAAGCACAGGAATTGATTGTTGATCAAAAAGAAACAGAACAAAGAACATTCTTAAGTTCAAGTTTAATTGATTTAGATTTAACAGTTCGCCCATTCAATGCTTTAAAACAACAAGGTATTGAAAGAATTGAACAATTGTGTGAAATGTCATTGTTTGATTTAAACAACATTAAAAACCTTGGTAAAAAATCAGTTGAAGAAATTATTGAAAAATTAGACCAAAAAGGTTTAAAACTAAGACAAGAATAATTAAGAAGGAGAAAACATGTCATTTATTCAAAAACGTGGACAAAACACAACATGAAGAAATAATTTGATGAGAAATTTGGTTACTGAATTAATTGTTCACGGTCAATTAGAAATCATCGAAGTTAGAGCAAAAGAAGTTCAAAAACATGCTGATAAAATGATTACCTTAGCTAAAGAAGGTAGTTTGCATTCAAGAAGACAAGCATTAGCTTATTTAAGAGATATTAAAGACAAAAATGGAATTAGCGCAATTGATATATTGTTCACAAAAATTGCTGAAAAATATAAAGATCGTAATGGTGGTTACACACAAGTTATTAAAACTGAAAACCGCCGCGGTGATAGCACTCAAATGGCAATCATTCGTTTAGTATAAACTCAACCAAAATTTAAAAAAATTAAAATTATAACACCTCAAGTGTTATAATTTTTTTATATGTCTGAAAAAAATTTGAATATCATCGAAGTTGAAAATTTAAACTTTGGTTATTCACCAAAAAAATTAGTAATTAAAAATCTTTCAGTTAAAATTCCTCGTGGTAAGTACACCACAATTTTAGGGCATAACGGTAGTGGGAAAAGTACACTTTGTAAATTATTGCTTGGTATTATTTTTTCTCATGATGGAACAGTTAAAATTAACGATTTTGATATTTATAAAGACTACGAACAAGCTCGTAAATTTTTAGGAGTAGTGTTTCAAAATCCTGAAAATCAATTCATTGGAACAACTGTTAGAGATGATATCGCTTTTGGTTTAGAAAATAATTGTATTGATCCCAAATTGATGGATGAAATAATTTTAAAAAATGCAAAAATCGTTAAGATGGAAGAATACTTAGATTTTGAACCACAGAGATTATCGGGTGGTCAAAAACAAAAGGTTGCTATAGCTAGTGTTCTAGCTTTAAATACTGAAATTATTATTTTTGATGAATCCACGAGTATGCTCGATCCTAAATCAAAAAGAGAACTTCGAGCACTAATGATTGATATATGCCGTAAAAATAAAAAAACAGTAATAAGTGTGACGCATGACATGAACGAGGCTAACAGTGCTGATAACATTATTGTCCTAAAGGATGGGGAATTATTGATCGAAGGAACACCGAAATATGTATTTTCTCACGGTTCAATAATCAAAAAATCCAAATTAGATGAACCATTTCCACTTCTTTTATCTAAAGAAATTAATAAAAAAGATAAGAATTTTCCAAGAACATTATCGTACGAAGAGTTGGTGAAAAATTTATGCAAATAAAATGTAATCAAATTAATTTCATTTATCAACCTAAAACAGAATTTGCAAAACACGCATTGGTCGATATCAACACAACTTTTGCAGAAGGAAAAATAACTTGCATAGTCGGCAACACAGGAAGCGGGAAATCTACATTAATTCAATTATTTAATGCAATTGAACGTCCATCTTCGGGCGAAATTTTTGTTGGAAATAAGTGAATAATTCAAAAGAAAAACCGAATTAAAGATATTAAAAATCTTCGCCAAAGTGTTGGGCAAGTTTTTCAATTTGCAGAATACCAATTATTTGAAGACACAGTTAAAAAAGATATTTTGTTTGGTTTAAAAAGTTTGGGTCAAAAGAAAACTCAAGAATATTATGATGGTGCAGCAAATAAGTATATTAAGCTAGTTGGTTTGAAAACGGAATTTTTAGACAGTAGTCCTTTTGAATTATCAGGCGGTCAAAAACGTAGAGTGGCTATTGCAGGCATTTTAGCTATGGACCCGGATGTAATTATTTTTGACGAACCAACAGCTGGTTTAGATCCAGATGGTGAAATAGAAATTATGAAAATCATCGAATCTTTGCAAAAAGAGCATCATAAAACAATTATTTTCATAACTCACAATATGGATCATGTTTTAGAACATGCAGATAATGTTATCGTTATGAAGAATGGTGAAATAACTGCGACAGGGACTCCTATTGAGATTTTTGAAGACAAAAGCATAATTGAAAAAAATGACTTACTTTTACCGAAAGTATATGAAATAATTCATGATGCTAGATTGGTTAATGAATTAAGAAAATATAAAAAAGAAGTTCGCAACATTAAAGATTTAGCAAAATTTATTTTGTGATCAAGGGGGAATAATGAATAATTTTGTTCTTGGTCAATATATTCCTAAAAATACCATCATACATCGCTTAGATCCTCGTATTAAGTTTTTAGGATTGATTGTTTTGATAACTGCCATTTTTATCAAAGGTTATTGAGAATCTTTTACATATGTATCAATTTTTGTTGTTATTTTATTTATATTAGCTCAAGCACCGCCAAGAATAATTATTTCGATCTTCAAATCATTAATATTTATGGGAATATTCTTGTTTATTATAAATATGTTTGCTATATCGAGTTCTCATCAAGAAGTATTGGTCAATTGATCTTTTATTAAAATAACTTCTAAAACAATAACAATTACGGCATATATTATTTCTAGAATTGTTATTATGATGTTTTTAACATTTATTTTAACTATGACAACTAAACCATTAGATTTAACAATAGCGATAGAAGATTTATTAAAACCTTTAAGAATTGTTAAATTTCCGTCAAGTATTATTGCTATGATTATTTCCATTGCCTTGCGTTTTATTCCTACTTTAATTGATGAAACATTGAGAATAATGAAAGCACAAGCCAGTCGAGGAGTTGACTTTAAACATGGTAAGATTAAGGAAAAAATGAAGGCATTGACTGCTTTGATAATCCCTTTGTTTGTTAGTTCTTTCCAAAAAGCAAATGATTTATCAAATGCTATGGAAGCTCGAGGTTATAATCCTTACGGGAAAAGAACTAGATATCACCAATTTAAAATTAAATTATTTGATATTTTTGCTTTCTTACTAGTTTTAGGATTATTATCACTAGTTATTGTCACTTCAATAATCCCTGAACTTCAATGAATGCATGCTGGAGATAATTCTAGTTGATCGCCATATGCTTAATCGTTATTTAGTTACGTGTTCTTTTGATGGTCGTTTGTATAGCGGATGAAATGTTCAAGTTTCTACGCCAACAATACAAGCAACCATTCAAAATGCATTTAAAAAAATTTTTAAACAGGAAATTAAAATTTATAGTTCAGGGAGAACCGATGCCGGGGTTCATGCTGAAAAAATGTACTTTCACTTTGATTTCGCTAACGATTTTGATTTAAACAAGATATTAATGTGATTAAATCGTTTATTACCGTTAGATATACGTGTTATCAAAATTAGAAAAGTCAGTTTAAATTTTCATGCTCGATTTAGTGCTAAATGAAAAATTTATAGGTATAAATTTAAATACAACACACACCAATTTAATAATCAATATTATTTATTAATTAATAAAAATGAAATTGATTTTTCTCGATTGGAAGAAATTTTAAATGTATTTATCGGTGAACATGATTTTTATAATTTTTCAACTAAGTCAATAATTAAAAATAATACTATTCGTTTAATTAAATATATTAAAATTAAAAAAATGAAAATGGGTTTTGAAATAGAAATTTGTGGAAATGGATTTCTGCATAATATGGTTCGCAAAATTATTGCATTTGCAATAGATAACATGAATAATACGAATTGAAGAGATGAAATTACTAAATTTTTGGATAAGAAAAATAATGTTTATCCAAAAAAAGTTCCAGGCTATGCTCTATATTTGAAAAATGTTATTTATTAGTTGGGTATATAATTAAATCTATGGACATACAGAAAATCAAGAATTGTTATCATTCTCACACAATATATTGTAAACATGCGACATTAACACCAGAAGAATTAGTGCAAATGGCAATTAGTGAAGGTTTCGAAATAATCGGAGTTAGTGAACACGTTCCGTATAAAAATAATCGCCAAAATGGAGCTTCATTTCGTTTAGATATTAATAAAATCAAGGATTATTTTAATGATATGAATTTCCTAAAAGAAAAGTATAAAGATCAAATAAAAATTTATACTGGTTTTGAATGCGAATATTACCAAGGCGAGGAAAATTGATATAAGGAACTATCTAAAAATCCTAATGTTGATTACCTGATATTTGGCAATCATGCTTATCCTAGTGAAAATAATCCCATTTTCACTACTTCTAATCCATCAAAGAATCGCGAAGAGGGATTAGAACTTTATTGTAAATCCGCCATAAAAGGGATGAGATCGGGGTTGTTTAAATATTTTGCACATCCAGATGTTTTTATGAAAAATGAACAATGCTGAGATAGTTTGACGGAAAGTATTTCACGCGATATTATAGCATGTGCTATTGAATGTGATATTCCGCTAGGTTTTAACTTTACCGGTTATTTAATCGGTAAAAGAGAATTTAAACATGGATTAAGATATATTTATCCTCATAAGGAATTTTGAGAATTAGTATCTAAAATGGGAGCAAAAACAATAATAGAACCAGATGCCCATGGACGAATGGGGCTTCGCCAAGAGTATTTAAAAGAAATAATTAAATACGCAAATCAGTTCAAATTAAACATAATTGAAAAAATAGAAATTTAGTTTGTTAAATATAAAAAATATTATATAATTTAAATTGCCTATTTTGACTATGTAGCCCTGGTACCGTTATATGTGTTTAAAGAAAGGAAATAAACTATGAGACAAACGACAAATTTAAAACATTTAGAAGTAAACCCGCAATGATTTTTAATCGATGCGCAAGGACAAGTTCTAGGAAGACTAGCAACACAAATCGCTGATCTATTAAGAGGTAAAAATAAACCAGATTTTACTCCAAATGTAGATTCAGGAGCATTTATTGTTGTTATTAATGCCGATAAAATTGTTTTAACTGGAAATAAACTAAATGATAAAATTTACTACTCTCATTCAATGTATCCTGGTGGTTTAAAACAAAGAACTGCTAAAGATATGTTGGCTAAATTCCCTGAAAGAGTTTTAGAAAAAGCTGTTCATGGAATGATCCCTCACACAAAATTAGGGGATAAGCAAAGAAAAAAATTGTTTGTATACGCTGGAGATAAACATCCACATGAAGCACAACAACCAATTAAATTAGATTTATAGGAGAACAAAATGATTAGTAAAGTTATTAACTCAACTGGTAAAAGAAAAAATGCAGTTTGTAAATTAAGATTAATTTCTAATGGTACAGGAAAAATTACTATTAACGATAAATCTATAAATGAATACTTTCAAAATGATTTTTTAGTAAGTAATTCAGAAAAACCTTTTTCTTTAACAGAAACTGTAAATCAATTTGATGTTGTTGCTGATGTTCTTGGTGGAGGATTGTCTGCACAATCTGATGCATTAAGACACGCTATCGCTCAAGCATTAGCGGAATATAATGAAGAATTAAGATCAGTTCTTAAATCAAATAAATTTTTAACAAGAGATTCTCGTGTTAAGGAACGTAAAAAATACGGTCTAAAATCTGCACGTAGAGCTCCACAATACTCAAAAAGATAGCAATATCTTTTTACATGGGACTATAGCTCAGTTGGTTAGAGCGCACCCCTGATAAGGGTGAGGTCGATGGTTCGAGTCCATTTAGTCCCACCATTATGACAATTGTCGCCATTTAAAACCCTTTCGCAAGGGTTTTTTTATTATTCATGAACATCGATATTTTATAGTCCTTAATTACATTTGTAAGTTTTTTTTATTTAAAATTATATTAGCAAAATAGTTCAAAAATTTTATTTTTATATACAAGAAGGGTTTTAAATGAACAAAAAAATAGGCAACAAAAAACGTAGCAAATTTGTTAAATTAGCCACACTAGTCGGTGTTTCATTGTCAATGATTCCACTAGCCGGATTTACACTTAACAATAATACAAAAAACGTAGCAAATAGCGTTTTTAATATCGAGAGAAAAGGGGACAAATTAAATTTAACATTTAACTTTTTAAATTTTGAAAAATATTTAATCTATAATGCACAATTACCAATTCCAACTGATTGAAAACCACTTCAGCAATCAAGTAGTTTTCCATGAAGTCCGGGAGGAACAGGTTGAGATACAAGCATGGGATATACTTATTCAGTAAATACGTTATCTCAAGATAAAGGATTAGGAAATCCTACATCTTCATCTTTAACGGATACACAAGCAATTTCAGATAGAAATCTTAAAGAATTAACAACATGATTAGAAAATGTTAAAAACCAAACAAACACATCAGGAGCAAAAATAGTTGTTGCTGCAGATTGTGTGAATTGTTCTAATCCATCTCAAGATGGAGAACAATTGGGTAGTTTTCCAATTGATCCAAGTTATTACGATGTTAAGGATGGTAATGGTTCACCAACCAATAAAACACCTGGTACAATCTCACATAATCCTGTTGATACAGCATCATTTACACTAGGTTATACAAGTATTTTTAGACTTTCATTCCATTTTGATATTTCAGCAACCAAAGATAGTTCAATTCTTGTTTCAATGGCTGATGGTTGATTATCAAATACTGCTGCAAAGCAATTTGAAGATTTCATTCAAACTGGTAAATGCTCTCCACAACTGTATGTTGGTTCGTGATTTCAATTTCCTATCACTTACCAAGGTTGACTAACTGAAAAAGTTCAAGGTAATGATGATTCTCATCAAAATTTACCAGATGGATACTTTTTTAACTTATGAACAGTTCCAGGTAATGAAGTAACAGGAGCAACAATGGGTGTAGTTAGTTATATTTTTATTGCTGCGTCGATATTAATCATTTTAGGTTTATTTACACCTGCTTACATTAGAGCCATTAGAAGATGATAAAGAAAGTTATTTAGGGGGTAAATAATATGAAAAATTTAAGAGATCTAAAATTTTTAAAAAACTGAAGAGATAATATTGAAAAAAAACGTGCAACCTTGTATCGCGCAAAAGAAAAGATGACGGCGGCTGAAGAAAGAGCTAAACCTCAATCTCAAAAAGATCTTGAAAAACTTGAACGAAAAATGTCTTCAATTGAAGAACAAGTTAAAAGAGATGCTTCGTTTAGAGGATCAGCGATCGAGATTAAAGCCTTTACTAAAGTTTTTAAAAGTTTTTTTGCTGTAAAAGATGCCACATTTAATGTAAGTTCTGGTGTTATTCATGGTTTCTTGGGACCAAATGGTTCTGGAAAAACAACAACAATTAAATGTTTAATTGGTGCTGAGAGAAAATCATATGGAAATTTAAAGGTGTTTGGGAAAGTTGCGGGATCTGTTGAAGCAAAATCAACAATTGGTTATATTCCTGAAGCTGCTCGTTTCCCAAAACACATGAATTCAATAGAATATTTAATTAACATGGCAAAGCTATCAGGAGTAGAACCAAATGCGGCTTATGAAATTGTTAAATCAATTCTTGAATCAATGGGACTATGAAAATTTCGTTATAAAAAACCAATTTTCTTTTCATCTGGTATGCAAAAGAAAATGTTATTAGCTCAAGCGATGATTAATGATCCAAAATTATTAATTCTTGATGAACCAGCTGAAAACCTTGATCCAACAACTCGTGCTCAATTGTATAACGAGTTAGTAAGATTAAAAGATTTAGGGAAAACAATTTTTATTTCATCTCACGTTTTGGCGGAATTGAATGATATTGTTCAAGAAATCACAATCTTACGTTTTGGTAAAGTATTGTTCTCAGGGAAAACAGATACAATTGCTTCTTCGGGATTATCAACTTATCGAATTATTACAAATGATAATGATAAATTAATTACTTTATTAAATAAACAAGGTTTTTCTTGTAAGGAAACAGATGATGGAGTAATTATTAAAATTGAAAGTGAATCACAAAACTACATTATTCAAAATATTATTTACCAAAATAGTTTATACATTAAGGAATATGTGCAAGCTAAAAAATCACTACAAGATGTTTATGATTCACTAGTAACAGAGAATGACTTCAGTTCACCTGAAGATAAAGGAGGTAAAGGTGAAAATTAATACAAGATCAAAAGAGCATTTAACAAAAAGTTATATTGGTCTAGACTTTGACTTTTCAAAAATGAGAATTGCTGGAAAAGCACGTGGGTTTTCAATTTTTAACTATACATTAGTAAAAATGTTGAGAAGTCCAAGTACAATATTCTTCCTAGTAATTTCATTTATATTAACAGCAACTTTACTATACATTGGAACTAACGTATCAACTTTTACACTTGATAAAAAAGTTTCCTTAATGAATTCTACATATACTGTTGTTTACTTTACGATGTTTTTGTGTGGTATTTTTACAATATTTTTAGCGACAAAATGTTCACAAACAATTTGTGATGAAATCGAAGAAGGAACATTTCTTGTTGTTTTATCAAAACCGATTTCTCGTTTAAGTTTATTACTACAAAAATGACTTTCCTTTCAATTAATTGGAATGGTTTTAGTTATTTCTGTTTTATTATTCGATTCAGCTTTCTTAGCTATCGTTTTACAAAATGATCAAATATTTGAACAATTTATTAAATCAGTGGTTTTCATTTTTATTTTTTCAATAATTTACCAACTATTGTTTTCATCAATCTTCTTCATTATTTCATTTAGTGTAAGTTCAAGAACATTAATTATTATTGCTGCTTTAACTTCGATTCTATTATTGGTTTTAAACGTAATTATTCCTTTATTCACAGTTAATAATGTTTTACAAATTCAAAAAGGAATTAAACAATTAACGGTTTCTAATGATTTATATCCAGTTATTACTAATGAAATAAATACCTTCGGGATTATTGCTATTTTTGATATTTCGTACCAATTACAAACAATTTTCCACTTAGCTCAAACGTATTTCGGAGCTAAAGCTGCTGAAAATAACGAAATTGGAAGTTCAGGTTTCTTATCACAATTTGACTACTTCGAAAAACCAAACATTCTTCCTCCGCAATCAACAGGAGGAACTTCTCCAATTGCATTAATTAATGGATGATCAGATTTTATTAATGCATGAGTCTTGTTGGGAATTTATTTAGTTATCTCTGCTGGGTTATTAGTAGGAACATACTACTCATTAATTAACAAAGATTTTAGATAAAATAAAAATAATAAAAATTATATAAAAAATTGCCTTTGGCAATTTTTTTATTTTTGACTAACATATATAATTTAAATATTATGATAAAACGTCATATGGTTTTTTTTAGAGCACATAACATTTTTGATAAAAAATTTTTAAAATCAATATTACCATTTTTAATACCTGCTATTCTACAAGCATTAATCGATGTATTAATTAATTTTATTGACTCATTTTTGATTGGGAGTGTTAATACCCCAAATCACACAGATAATGTTTCAGCTTTAGTGGGAGTTACCGCTACGCAATCATTAATTTTTGTTGGGATATCAGTGATTATTGGCGCAGCATATGGTTGTAGTACATACGCTGCTCAATTTTTTGGTGCTGAAAAATATAGAGATTTACAAAAAAACAATATTGTTAGGTTATATTTGTCTGTTGTGACGGGTTTAATTTTTATGATTATTTGCTTTATTTTTCAAAGTACATTATTAAATTTATTTTTAAATGTCGATGGAACTGTCGGATCGAATGATAATGTTGGACCAATTGCTTTGACTTATGCCAAAACTTATGCACAATATGCCTTTTGAACTCTTCCATTAATTGGTGTGAGTTACACATTAATTGCGTCATATCGCGATTGTAAATATGTTTTACCCCCTTTTTGCAGTAGTTTGTTTGTGTTGATCATTAAATTTGCGATAACATTACCTATTTGTTTATCAAATCGTGATAATCCTGATTTAATAATTAATGTACTAGGAATTTCGAGACTAGTTTCATATTTTATTATTCCGATTTTTTTAATTATTTATGGATACTGAAAGAAGTACGAATTCTTGCCAAGATTTTTTATTTTTAAAGATAACGAACTCGTAAAAAAAGTTCTTATTAAAGCATTGCCGTTGATTGTTAATGAATTATTGTGAACAGTTGCTATCTCAAGTCAAATTTATTCTTATTCGAAACTAGGGGGTAATAGATTAGCTGGAGCAGAGGTTTCCTTTTCAATAAATGAATTATTTTTTACATTTTCACTAGGTTTGGCACCAATAGTTGCTGCCTTAGTTGGTCACCGCTTAGGAGAGAATGATTTAAAAAACGCAAAAAGAGATGCATATCGCTTAATTATTTTTTCTGGATTTGTTTCAATAATTATTGAAGTTCTTATATTAATTTCAGCATTCATTGTTCCAAGATATTTATATTCAGGATTAACCACGGATGCTATTTCATACGCAAGAAATATGTTACTTGTTTTAGCTGGATTTTACATTTTCATGGTGATCAATGGGGTTATTTATTATATTTTAAGAATTGGCGGAGATATTAAATCGGTGTTTATTGTTGATTCTATATCAACTATTTTAATAAATGGTTTGGGAACTTTCTTACTTGTTGAATTTTTATCACCATATATTGATTATGACCCAACGATTATTTATCTAATTATTTGTGCATCATACATTATAAAAACTACAATTTGTTTCTATATTTTCCAAAAAAAACGTTGGTTAAGAAGTTTGGTTTAATAGAAATTAATGGGAATAATGACTATATTAAATTAACTCATAAATTATATAATTGTTATGTATGAATAAAAAAGTTTTAGTTATTAATGCAGGAAGCACTTCTTGCAAATTCATGATATTTGAATTTCCATCAGAAAAAATATTAGCACAGGGGAATGCGCGTAACATTGGTTTAGAAGATTGCGCAATTTTAATTGAGTATGGTGATCAAAAAAATGAAACATTTACGCCAAGTTTTAATTATCAACAAGCATTAAATAAAATATTTAGTTTAGTAGTTGATTTAAAAGTAATTAAATCATTAGAGGAATTAGAATTTGTAGGACACCGTTTTGTGCATGGTGGAGAACTAAAAGAATCTAAATTGATGACGAATGATATTGTGGAAACAATCGAAAAAATGTCTCCATTTGTACCATTACACAATCCACCATCTTTACAATGTTACAAATTAATTAAGGAAAATTACCCTCATTTTAAGCATGTAGCCGTATTCGATACATCATTTCACGCAACAATTCCTAATTTTGAATTTTTATTTCCAGTTCCATTAAGATTTTATACAAATCACAAAATTCGAAGATACGGTTTTCATGGGACAAGTTTTCGTTCAATTCTACAAATGTTCATCGATGAAACAGGAATTAAAAAACCAAATTTAATTGTTGCTCATATTGGCGGAGGTGGAAGTGTTTGCGCCATTAAGGATGGAAAATCTTACGCTACAACGATGGGACTAACACCACTTGGTGGTTTTTCAATGTTAACAAGATCGGGAGATTTAGATCCATCGGTATTAGAACATATCATAAAAACAGAAAATTTAACATTAGACCAAGCAATGGAAGTTTTATGAAAAAAATCTGGAGTTCAAGGTTTAGCAGAATTACCAACTGGGAAAAGTTTTATAGATTTAACAAAGGAAGCACGTGAAGGTAACGAAAAGTATGCAATTGCTTTAAGAAATTACACTGAAGGAATCATTGGCTACATTGCAAAATATTATTTTAAATTAAGAGGAAAAGTTGATGCAATTATTTTTACAGGAGGGGTTTGTGAACATAGCGTTTATGTTCGTGAACAATTCTTTAGCGCCATTCAAGAAACTCTACAATTAAAATATAAAAAAGACTATAATCCCAATCATTCAATTAAATCATGACATGAATTAACTGATGAAAATAATAAATTAAAAATGATTGTTTTACCAACTAAAGAAGAATTAATCATTGCAAGGGACACATACGAAATAACGAATTAAGGGGTTATTTATGAAAAAAATAATTATTAATGGAACAACAGCTGCCGCTTTAACAGCTTATCAATTTTCAGAGGTTTGTGCTATTTATCCAATTTCGCCATCTTCAAGTATTTCAGAATACATGGATATTTACTCAGCAAAGAAAAAGGCGAATGTTCTAGGAAATGTGGTTGATATTATTCAAATGCAATCTGAAGTAGGAGCGATAGCTGCTGTTCATGGAGCTTTACAAACTGGAGTATTGTCATCTACATTTACTTCTTCGCAAGGTTTATTATTGATGTTGCCAAATCTTTATAAATTACGTGGAGAAATGTTGCCATCTGTTATATATGTAGCGAGTCGTTCAATCGCTTCTAGAAGTTTAAGTATTTTTTGTGACCATCAAGATATTTATGCGACAAGAATTACTGGTGTTCCAATAGTTTCTGCCGCATCAGTTCAAGAAATTTTAGATTTAGCTCCAGCCATTCATGCATCATCTTTACAAGCATCATCACCTTTTATTTTCTTTTTTGACGGATTTAGAACAGGTCATGAAACTCAAAAAGTGGAAGAGTATACACAGGAAATGTATAATCAATTTCTAAATAATGATGATTTAACGAAATTTAGAAATAGAACTATGACCCCAATGGATCCAGATACACGCGGAACGTCAGAGGATGAATCCTCTTTTTTTCAATCTATTGAGTCACAAAATTTTCAAAATCAATTAATTATTGATTCAGTAAAAGAACAATTCAAAAAAGTGGAGAAATTAACAGGTCGTCATTATGCACCTTTTGTTTATAATGGCGCAAAAAATCCTAAATATGTAATGATTATTATGGGTTCAGCAACAGAAATTGCAGAAGAAACAATCAACAATTTAAACGAGAAAAATGATGAATATGGTGTTATAAAAGTTCATTTGTATCGCCCATTCAGTGTAAAAGATTTTGTTAATGTTTTACCTAAATCTGTGCAAAAAATTGTTGTTTTAGACCGTGCTAAAGAATGGGGTGCTAATGGTGAACCACTATATTTAGATACTGTTGCAACAATAAACGAAAACAAAGATCAATTTAAAAAATTAGACCTAATTATTGGTGGAAGATATGGTTTGAGTTCAAAAGATTTCAATCCTGCAATGGTAAAAAGCTGTTTTGATCATTTACAATCTAATAATCCATTTCATTCATTCACTGTCGGAATTAATGACGATATGAACATGACATCTATTAAAATCGATGATTCATATATTATCGAAAAAAGTGACGAAAAATCATACTTGTTTTGAGGTCTGGCTGGTGACGGAATGGTTTCAGCTGGAAACACAATTACCAACTTTATTGGCGAAAATTCAAAAGATAATGTACAAGTTTATGTTACTTATGATTCAAGAAAAGCTGGCGGAATTACAAGAAGTTTTTTGCGAGTTAGTCCAAAACAAATTAAAGCTCCATACTATTCGCAAGCAAATAACTTAATTCTTTGCTCGAAGGATAGTTTTGTTCTTTCTATAAGAAGTATGTTGTCTACTTTAGGGAAGAATGGGATTTTCTTATTGAACACTCAAAGAACATCGCAAGAAATTGTTGAAATATTACCAAATCGAATGAAAAAACAATTAGCTGATAAAAATGCCAAATTTTATATTATTGATGCAATGAAATTGTCGAAAGAAGCTGGCCTAGGTGAAAGAATGAATACTGTTATTCAGATGGCGTTTTTATACCTTATTTCAGATGAGAAAAAATTTAATGAATCAAAACAAACATTAAAAGACATTGTTGAAAAAACTTATGGGAAAAAAGGACAAGACATTGTTGAAGCAAATTTTAAAGCTATGGATTTAGTGTCAAAGGAAAATTTATTAGAAATTAATGTTGATCCTCATTGAAAAAAACTACTTATTAATGAAAAACCGATCGACAAAAATATCTCATATGAGGAATTTACGAGATTAATGAACAACATGGATGGGAACGATATTCCAGTTAGTTTTTTTGCTTCTGAAATTAAAGGAAAGTCACTTTTAGATGGTAAAGCATTGAATCAAGACATTACATTCAATTTGAAACGACAAATGGCTAATAATATTCCAGTTTGAAATCCAGAGAATTGTATTCAATGTTCACAATGTGCTTTTTATTGCCCACACGCTACTATCCGCGCTTTTCAATTAACTAATGAAGAAATAAAAAATGCTCCTAAATCTTTTCCAACCATTGAACAAACAAATCCCGCGAATCAAAAATACCGTTTTGCAATCCATATCGATGCAGAGAATTGTGTAGGCTGTGGTTTGTGTTCTAATATTTGCCCAGGAAAAGGTCCAGATAAAAAAGCCCTAAAAATGACACCAGCAAAAGAAGTAGCTTTTAAAAATGTTGATTTAACTAATTATCTTTTCAAGAAAGTTGAATACAAAACAGATGGTTATTCAACTGATACCATTAAGGGAGCAGCTTTATTGTATCCATATTTTGAAGCTAGTGGAGCTTGTGCTGGATGTGGAGAAACTCCTTATTATCGTTTATTAACTCAATTATTCGGAAAAGATATGGTGATTGCTAATGCAACTGGATGTACTTCCATATATTCAGGAACATACCCCTTCACACCACTTACAAGAGATAAAGATGGTTTAGGACCAACTTGAGCCAATTCGTTATTTGAAGATAATGCAGAATTTGGTTTTGGAATGGTTAGTGCTTCATCGTATAAAAATAATGTTTTACGAGAAACAATTATCAAGAATCTAGATAAAGCAGAACCGGAATTTAAGGAAATTTTACAACAATATCTAATTGCGCAATCTCGCGAAGAACAACGAAATCTACGCTCTCAATTATTGACTTGAACTAAAAAAACTAAAGTTACTGAATTAAAACTAATTGATAATTTTAAAGATGTTCTTGTTAAAAAATCGCACTGAATTATTGGAGGAGATGGTTGATCATACGATATAGGTTATTCTGGTATTGATCATGTTGTTGCTAGTGGAAAAGATATAAACATTTTAATTTTAGATACGGAAGTGTATTCAAACACAGGTGGGCAAAAATCAAAATCTTCTCAAATCGCTTCGGTTGAAAAGTTTGCCTTTAATGGTAAAGATGTGGTGAAAAAAGATATTGCTTTAATTTTAATGCAATACAAAAATGTTTATATTGCTAAAATTTCTCTAGGAATGAATCCAATGCAAGCAATTAAGGCTTTAAAAGAAGCAGAATCTTACGATGGACCATCAGTTGTAATTTGTTATTGTCCATGTGTAGAACACGGAATTAAAGGAGGAATGTTTAATCAAAGACTTCATTCAATGCAAGCAGTAATGACGGGTTATTGACAAATTTATCGTCATGATCCAAGATTAATTGATAAAAACCAAAATCCATTTCAACTGGATTTTAAAAATCCTAATTTTGAAAATTTACAAACTTTTTTAATGTCAGAAAATCGTTTTGCAATATTGCAAAAAAATAATCCTAGTCACGCTCAAGAATTATATACTAAATTAAGAGCTAGTTTGGAAGATAAATTCAAACAAGTTAAATTTTTAAGTGAAAATTATTATGGAAAATAAAGAAACAAATCAATTTGCTTATGATCATTTAGCAATCGAAAGAAAATGACAAAAATATTGAGAACAAAAGAAAATTTTTAAAACAAACATTAAGTCCTTAAAACCGAAGCAATATATATTAGATATGTTTCCGTATCCGAGTGGTAGTGGTTTACATGTTGGTCATCCAAAGGGTTATACTGCAACAGATGTAGTTGCGAGATTTAAACGTTTTCAAGGATTTGAAGTACTTCATCCAATTGGTTGAGATGCTTTTGGTTTGCCAGCTGAACAATATGCATTAAAAACAGGGAATGATCCAAGTACTTTTACTTTGGAAAATATAGATAATTTTCGAAAACAACTAAAATCATTAGGTTTCAGTTTTGATTATGACCTAGAAGTAAACACAACAGATGAAAATTACTACAAATGAACACAGTGAATTTTCCTTCAACTATACAAGCACAATTTGGCAAAAATTGAAACAATTGATGTAAATTATTGTCCTGAATTAGGAACAGTATTGGCTAACGAAGAAATTTTAACTATTAACGGCAAAATGGTTAGTGAACGTGGAGAATTTCCTGTTTATAAAAAACCTATGCGACAATGGGTTTTAAAAATCACGCAATATGCAGATAAATTACTTGAATTGGATGATTTGGATTGACCAAACGGGATTAAAGAATTACAAAAAAAATGAATAGGTAAAAGTTACGGCCACACTATTAAATTTGAAACTAATAAAGATGTTTTTGTAAATGTATTTACAACTAGATTGGATACATTAGCAGGTGTTTCATATATAGTATTAGCTCCAGAACATATTGATGTATTGCGATTAACTACAAGTGATAATTTGCAACAAGTGAAACGATATATTGATGAAGCAAAATTAAAAAATGATTTTGAGAGACAAAATAATATTGAAAACATTACGGGATGTTTCCTAGGTTCGTACGCAATTAATCCTTTAAATAATCAACAAATACCAATTTATATTGCAGATTATGTCTTAAATCATTATGGTACTGGAGTAGTTATGGCTGTACCAGCTCATGATAAACGTGATCATAAATTTGCTAAAAAATTTAATTTGCCAATTACCTATGTTATTGAATGTTCAAAAGAAGATTGTTATGAAGGTGATGGTAAACATATTAATAGCGGATGTGCTAATGGATTATTAATTGAAAACGCTAAAACAGCATTTATGAATGAACTGAATATAAAAAACGTTGTTACACAATCAATTAATTATAAATTGAAGGATTGAATTTTTTCTCGCCAACGTTATTGAGGAGAACCTTTCCCAATAATTTTTGATGAGGAAGGGAAAAGTTACCCTATCGATGAAAAAGAATTACCAATTTTACTTCCAAAAGTTAAAAAAATTGAGATTGGTCACGAAGGACAAAGCCCTCTTTCAAAAATAACTAATTGAATTAAATTTGAAAAAGATGGGAAAATGTATACACGTGATAGTAATACCATGCCTCAATGAGCTGGAAGTTGTTGATACTATATTGCCTATATTCTAAAAAAAGATGATGAATACATTCCAATTAATTCAAATGAAGCTAAAGAATTATTAGATAAATGATTACCAGTTGATTTGTATGTTGGTGGCCAAGAACATGCTGTTTTACATCTATTGTATGCAAGATTTTGACATCGTTTTTTATTTGATATTGGTATCACTTCGAAAAAAGAACCTTTTCAAAAATTATTTAATCAAGGTATTATTTTGGGAGAAAATGGCGAAAAAATGTCAAAATCAAAGGGAAACGTTATCAATCCTGATGATTTAGTTCATCAATATGGGGCAGATGCATTTAGACTTTACGAAATGTTTATGGGACCATTAGACGCAACACTACCATGAAGTAATGATAATTTAATGGCAATGCGTAAGTGAATCGATCGTATGTATTTAGCGATTAAAAACTGTCAAATCCAAGATAATGATGATTTAAATTACGAATTCAATTTGATGGTAAAAAAAGTAACAGATAATTTAGGATTATTAAAATTTAATGTTTCAATTAGTGAATTTATGATTTTTGTAACTCAATTAATAAATAAAAAAGTTATTTCAAAAAAACATTTAAAATCATTTCTTGTTATGTTAAATACATTTATTCCGCACATAAGTTCCGAAATATGATCAAACTACTTTGAAGAAAACATTAATGAGCAAATATGACCATTAGTTAATGAAAGTGATTTAATCAAATCAGAAATTACATTACCAATTCAAATTGACGGAAAAACAAAATTTTTCCTACAAGTTCCAAATAATGCTAGTGAAAAAGAGATTTTAGGTTTGTTAAAAGGAAATCCTGAATTTACTAATAAATATGACACAAACAACATTCAACGCATTATTTATGTAAAAAATAAAATTATTAACTTAATCATAGGTAAATAATTAATTATTCTAATAATAGGCATTATTTATTGGAGATTATCATGAAATGCTTTTTAGATTTATGTAATTCAAAGATCAAACTAGGTTTTATGAATTCACACAGCGATCTTGATGTTTATTATTTTAACTCTAAAATACTTCTTAAATCTGCAAGTTATAATTTACATCGTATTGAATCTAATAACATAATCGCTTCTTGTCCTCAAACTAAATTGGGTGACGACATCATAACAAAAAAGTGTATAATGAAACCTAATTTAGTATTACACCGACTATATAATTATTTTTAGAAAGGGAATAACAATGATTAACTTTAAAGAGGAAATTGATAAAAGAAGAGAAAGTATTTTAGAAGACTTGAAATTAATTATCCAAACAAAAACAGTTTACGATGAATTTACAATATCTCCAGAAACCCCTTTCGGAAGATATGTTGCAAAAGGTTTTAAACGTTTACATCAATTAGCTGATCGTGATGGATTTATTTTTAAGGATGACGCAGGATATGCTTGTCATATCGAATATGGAAATGGAGAAGACCTATATGCAGCATTAGCTCATATAGATACAGTTCCTTTTGATGAAAATCATTGAACTTATCATCCGACTTCAGCTACGGTAATTGATAATGAAATGTGAGGACGCGGAACGCAGGATGATAAAGGACCATTAATTGCTTGTTATCATGCATTAAAAATTATCAAGGAATTAAAGTTGCCAATTAAAAATAAGTTTCGTTTAATTGTTGGTGGTGATGAAGAAAGATTTTCAAATTGTATCAAACATTATATGGAAACCCACCCTCAACCTAAGCTAGCCTTTACCCCTGACGGAAATTTCCCAGTTACCTCAGCAGAAAAATATATTCGTGTTTTTAATTTAACAGGAAAAATCGAAAATAATGACATCATCATTATGATGAAAGCAGGATTTGCAACAAATATTGTTCCTGACATTTGTGAAGTTATTGTAAAAGACATTAATTACAAAATGGAAAAATATTTTGTAGAATTTTTAACAAAAAATAATTTACGCGGAAAAGTTGAAAAGCTACAAGATGGCGTATTGCATTTGTTTTTAAAAGGAAAATCTTCTCATGCTTGCGAGCCGGAAAAAGGTGTTAACGCTATCGGAAGGATGTGTGAATTTTTAGCTGATTTTACAGAAAATGAAGTAGTTCAATTTATTAATTTTTATTTTAATGATGATATTCATGGTCACAATTTAGGAGTGCATTATTTTGATAGTTTTGAAGGGAATACAACATTAACACTGAGTCAATTAAATTATGAAAATTCAAAATTTCAAATGGCAATTGACACAAGAACTCCAAATAAAGAAATTAAAGAAAAATTACCAAAAACATTAGAACGCAAATTGGCAGAAAATTTTACAAATTCAGTTCAAGTTAGCTTAATTAAAGAAGGGAAAGGATTATTTTTTGATCCAAAATCTGAAGAAGTAAATTTTTTCCTAAATATCTATAAAAACATTACTAAAGATTATGATGCAAAACCTTTAGCAACAGGCGGAGGAACATATGCAAAAAATGTAGATAATTGTATGTGTTTTGGAGCAATTTTTGAAGGTGACCCAGATCGTGCTCATCAAATTGATGAAAAAATCAATTTAGATAGCTATTTTTTAGCAATTGAAATTTATTGTCATACTATTTATAAAATGCTTAATAATTAACAAGTATAATAAAAATATATGTTAGTTTTATCAAATGTAATGGATTCAATTGGAAGATGCCTGGAAAATGTTCCTATATGATTTTGAATGGTTGTTTTAACAATCGCTTCGTTAGCTATTTTATTAACAATAATTGCATTAGCTATTAAATCAGGTAGCAACAAAGGTATAAAAACAATTAATGGTGAATTAGATGTTGAAAAGCATCAACTTTTAAAGAGTGGTATTATTCCGTCTGAAAAGGAAAAAATTGCACTATTGCAAATGTCGACATTTTACTTTAGTAAATCTTTATTAACGGCTATTTTTTTTATCGGAAAAAGATTAACTTTAATTTCTGTATTTTTATTTTTATTAGCTTTATTATTAGCAACTTGCGGAATTTTATACTTTAATATATAAATTTGGTATATTTTCTCAAATATTGTAATATTAAATGTGTTAGTTTTAACTAATAATATGGCGGATGTGGCGAAGTGGTTAACGCACTAGATTGTGGCTCTAGCACTCGAGGGTTCAAGTCCCTTCATTCGCCCCATTTTTTTTATAAATTATTACTTAATATATAAAAAAAATGAGAGGAATTCTTTTGAAAAATTTAGCACCAGGAATGATTATTAAAGTTCATGCATACAAACATGATGGTACCATTTATCGAGAATGATCACGTTGCAAAGTAATGAAAAATGAACCAAATTACTTGATTCTAAATAATAAAGATATTTTAATTAAAGAAATTAAAGGTCAAACCTATCGTACTAAAGAATTAGCAATTTGATTTTTACCAAAAAATGAGTGGTTTAATATTTTAGCGATTATTCACGATAATGACATTAGTTGATATTGTAATTTAGCAACACCTATTGTTTATGATGGTGAAGTGTTAAAATACATTGATTATGATATTGATTTAAAGGTATTTGAAAATGGCAAATACGCTATTAAAGATTTGGACGAGTTTTTTGAACATAAAGAAAATTACAATTATCATTTAAAAATTTGTGAAAAAATTGAAAATAATTTAATTGATTTAGTTAAAAAAATTCGCGAGCAAACACATTTTTTTAACAAAGAATTCGTTAATGAATTAGTTGGAAAATATAATGATAAAAATTGCTAGTTTTTCGAACTATAATGAAATCGATGTTAAAAAATTAGTTAAGAAATTAACTAAACATTTTTATAACGGATTAATTATTTATTTTGAAGGCGAAGTAGGTTCTGGTAAAACCTTCTTAATTGATAAATTAATTAATGAATTAGATGAAAAAATTCACGCTTCAAGTGCAACGTTCACGATTGTAGAAACTAAGAAAGTTAATAATTACACTCTAAATCATATCGATTGTTATCGTTTGGAAGATAATAGCGAAAATAAAAATTTATTAATGGAATCGCTAGAAGTTGATTTAGTTTTTATTGAATGAGCAAGTAAATTAAATTTTTTACAAGATATACCGCATTTACTAATAAAAATTCAGAACAACAATAATGAAAGTCGTAATTATTTAATATATACAAATGATGAAAAAATTAACCAAAAATTTAAGGATATCCAATAATATGTATAAATTATTAATCGACTGCACGTCAAATTACTTAATTATCGCTTTAATAAAAGATAGTAATTTATTATTTTCTTTAAAAAAAGATAATGCAAAAAATCACACTGAGAATGCACTAGAAGAAATTATTAAAATGATTAAACATAATAATTTAAATAAAGAAGATATTGGTCAATTATTAGTAGTGAGCGGTCCTGGAAGCTTTACCGGAATACGTGTAGCTTTAACAATCGCTAAAACTTGAAAAATTTGAAATCCTTCTATTCAATTATTTTCTACAAATAGTTTTTTATTAAATAGTTTTGGTAGAAACGAAGTGAAAATAAGAGCAAATAGATACGAAGTATATTTTGCAAATGTAGATAACTTAAAGTTGAGTAATGTTCAGACTAAAAGAGACCAAGAATCAATTAGTGATTATGAATCGTTTGACCTAGAAAAAATTGATTTGTCATATTTATTAAATTGTTTTTTAGAAGTAAAAAAATTAGAAGATTTTCAACCATTTTATTTTAAAGGGGTGATCTAATGAAAATACTGGCTATAGAAACTTCTTGTGACGAAACTAGTTTAGCAATTATTGATAACGATACCTTAGTTTGCAACTTAGTTTTATCACAAATTAAAAATCACCGTGAATATAAAGGAGTTATTCCTGAATTGGCTGCTAGGTTGCATTATGAAAATTTTCATTTTTTGTTTGAAGAAATGACAAAATACAATGTTGAATTAAATTCAATTGATGTAATTACGTACACTTCAGAACCAGGTTTGCCTGGTGCATTAAGCGTCGGTAAAGTTTTGGCAGAAACATTGAGTTACCTATTGAATGTCAAAACCTATCCAATTAATCACATTTACGGACACATAAATTCAGTTAATATTGATGATAATTATTTGTATCCAGCTATTGCTTTAGTTGTAAGTGGAGGGCATACAAATCTTTATCTCCTAAAAGATAAAAAAAATTATGAACTTCTAGGAAAAAGTTTAGATGATGCAGCTGGAGAATGTTTAGATAAGGTAGGGAAGGTTATGGGATTAGACTATCCAGCTGGACCAGAAATTGATAAATTAGCAAACTCATGATATGGTCCGGAGTTACCATGTCCAAATCTTCGAAACAGACACGAATATAATTTCTCATATAGCGGAATAAAATCTTATTTTATTAATTATTGAAATAGTAAACCTCTAGTTAAGGAACAAGTTTCTTACACTATTCAAAATTTTATTATTTCTGATTTGATGACAAAAGCAGAAAAAGCAATTAAAAATTACCAGGCTAGAAGTTTTTCAATTTCGGGCGGTGTTTCTAATAACAATAAACTTAGAATGGAATCTATCAAACTCGGAGAAAAATTAAGTATTAAAGTATTGATTCCACATAAAGAATTTACAACCGATAATGCCGCTATGATAGCTAATGCATTCAAACATATTAATCGATAAATTTTTATAAATAAATGCATTATCATTTATAATAATTTGTAATATGAATCCAACAGAAAACTTAGAACAATTAAAAAAATTTTATGAATATATTAATTCCCCAAAAATAAAAAAATTAGATTTTTTTATCTAATATTTTTGGTTTTTCCAACTCCAATGATAATTGGAATATTGTGATTAGTTTTAGGTATTGAACCTAAGTGAGCCGCAACATTTTTCTTTATTATGCCGATTCTTTCGCTAGTGGTGGCTATATGAATTTTTAAATCTATTTTTGAAAATAAATTTGGAGATAAAAAATCATCAAATGAACACGGAAATGATCATAGATTTAATGGATCGAAAAACGATAGTGAAAACATCCAAGATGCAGAAATAATTGAGGAATAATTATGGATATTAAAAAAATTTTAACACTAAAAAAATCACAACAATTGGAAGTTACGGGTTGGGTTAAAAGTATTAGAGTTGGAAAGAACATAGCCTTCATTGTTTTACAAGATGGTAGCACTTTTTCAAAACTACAAATTGTTTGTAAAAATGATTTAGAAAATTTTAATGATATTTGTAAATTAACTATTTCAACAGCTATCAAAATAACAGGGGAACTAAAAATTACAGAGGGGCAAAAGCAAGCATGTGAAATTTTAGCAAGTGAAGTTAAAATTTTAAAATCATCTGATTTAGACTTTCCATTGCAAAAAAAAGAACATTCAATGGAATTTTTAAGATCAATCGCTCATTTAAGACCAAAGTCTGACTATTTTTTTGCTGTTTTCAAAATTAGAAGTTTTTTATTTCAAAAAATTCACCAATTTTATGCGCAAAATAATTTTCATTATTTAACGTCTCCTTTAATAACAAGTAATGATTGTGAAGGAGCTGGTGAATCTTTTGTTTTAGATTCACCAACAGAAAAAAATTTTTTTTCAAAGCAAGCAATGCTATCTGTTAGTGGACAATTAATGGGAGAAGCATTCGCTCAATCTTTTAAAAATATTTATGTTTTTGGTCCAGCTTTTCGAGCTGAAAAATCGAATACAACAAAACATTTAGCGGAGTTTTGAATGTTAGAACCAGAATTGGCTTTTTGTGACTTAGAAAAAATTATTAATCATGCCAAGGAACTAGTTGAATATTTAACTTCAGAAACATTGCGTGAATGTTTAACAGAACTAGAATATTTATCACAAGTGAATAACTTAGACTTAATTACTCGTCTAAAAAAACTAAATAATTTTGAATGCAAAATTATTAGTTATACAGAAGCTATTAAAATTTTGGAAAAAAATAAAGAAATATTTGAAAACAAAAACATTCATTGAGGGATGGATCTACAAACAGAACACGAAAAATTCCTGTGTGAAAAAGAATTTCAAAAACCTATTTTTGTCACACATTATCCGAAAGAAATTAAAGCCTTTTACATGAAACAAGATAATGATGGAAAGACAGTTCAAGCTTTTGACTTCCTAGTTGAAGGTATTGGTGAATTAATTGGAGGAAGCGTTCGTGAGGATGATTATGATATTTTAAATAAAACTATTGAACGTTTAAACATTTCAAAACAACCTCTAGAATGATATTTAAATTTACGTAAGTATGGATACGATTCTAGTGCTGGTTTTGGTTTAGGTTTTGAGAGATTAATTATGTACATAACAGGAACACAAAATATTCGCGATTGCATTCCTTTTCCAAGATCATTTAACTACCTATATTTCTAGAAATTTGTAAAAAAGTCCTAATCATATATAATTTTAATTATGATACTTTTAAGAAGAATGCTTTGTTGAATTTTAGATTTATCTTTATTGGCGGTATTGTTTTTCGGACTAACACTTGTTAACAAATTAATTCCATTTCATAATGGGAAGTTTTACTATTTTCTAGACGTGATTGAATTAGTTACTATCTACATAATTTTATTTTTGATAGTTCCGTTTTTTTTAAAAAAGAAAACTATTTTTCAATTAGTTTTTAAATTAGAGATTAAAGGTTCAAGTGAAAAATTAAAATATCTTGAATATTTTAAGTTCATTTTTTTCCCAATTACTTTACCTCTTTTACTAATAGTTATAAATTTACTATTAGCGCCATTGAATAGTTCATTTGTTTCAACCATTATAGAGACGTTAATTAATGGTAGTTTATTACTAATAACGCTTTTTGCAATAACAGCGTTAATCGATAAAAACCATGTAGCTATTCATGAAAAATTATTCAAAATCTACTGTATAAATTCTTTTGAAGAAGAAAAAATAGAATTAGGAAAATTTGACATTACAGAAGAATATACATCTATTATTAAACCTTCAATTAACGATGAATCAGTGAATGAAATTGACAAAATATTAAGAAGCAATAATGAAACAGTATAATAGAGAACAATTACAAGCTATTGAGACATTTAAAGGACCTGTTAAAGTAGTTGCTGGGGCTGGTACTGGTAAAACAACAGTATTGGTTGGTCATTTTAAAAACTTAGTTGAAAACCATAATGTTTCTCCAGAACGAATTGCTTGCTTCGCTTTTAACAAAAAAGCAAGATATGAAATGATTAAAAGATTAGAATATTTGAAAAATGAAAATATTTTTACTGATTTTTGAATAAATACTTTTCATTCTTTTGCATTACAATTTATTCGCGAGGAATATGTTGCTGCAAAATTAGTAAATCGTAATTTTGATGTCTTGGACGAAAATTCAGCAAAAAGATTGTACACAGAAATAAAAGACATTTTCTTATCGAATTACGAAAAAAATGAAGAAGCTTATAACAAATGAAAAGAAGTCACTAGAAAAATCGATAGTCAAATCTTAATGCACCATATCGAAAGAATTAAAATAGATTGCTTAAAAAGATTAGATGAATTAACACATGAAGATGTCGTTATTCCTAATGATAATGATGAATACAAAGAAGAAGAGATTTTTTATTTAAAGTATGCAATAAATCTTTTTTTTAGAAGACAAATAGATTTAAATTCATTAGACTATGAAGATTTAATTATTTACAACTTTAACATTTTAAAAAATAATCCTGATATTAGAAGGAAATGACAATCTAAATTTGATCATATTCTTGTTGATGAATTTCAGGATATTGACGGAACACAGTATCAAATCATTAAATATTTAGCGATTGGACATAAGAATATTTTTATTGTCGGAGACCCTGATCAATGTATTTACGAATGAAGAAGAGCAGATATTAATATTTTATTAAATATTTTTGATAATGATTTTCCGAATGCTAAAATAATCACTTTAAATGAGAACTACCGTAGTCCTCAAAACATTTTAGATGTTGCAAATAACATCATTAATCACAATACTAAAAGAATTAATAATATTTTCAAACATCTAAATTCAAAAATTGAAGCGAATCCCAGAAATATTGTTTCAAAGCAGTTCTATCACTTTAAAGATGAATTATATTGGTTGATTCAAACTATTAAAAATTTTGAAGTTCAAAAAAATTTTAATTTTAAAAACATAATGGTCGTTTTTAGAAGTAAAAAAATGTGATCGTTTGTTGAAATAGAATTCAAAAAAAATAATATACCGTATGTAATTTATGGAAAATCAAAATTTTTTGAATCTAAAGAAGTGAAGACATTTCTATCATATTTAACATTGATAATTAAGGAATCTGATCAAGAGTTATTAAATGTTATAAATTTTCCTGCTCGAAAAGTAGGTAAGAAAAGTCTTCAAAAATATTTAGATGAATCAGTTGAACAAGAAATGTCATTCTATAATTGATTTTTTGCAAAAACAGATTTTAAAGAACCACTAAAAAATTTACAAGAAATTCTTATTAAATATCGAAATCAAATTAATAATTTTTCAAAGAATGATGATATTAAAAATTTAGTAACTTCATATATTACGGAATTGAATTTATTTGAATTTTTTGGAGAGTATGAACCACATCACCACGAATCAAATAAGCAAAGAGTGGAAAATTTAAATGAAGTAATTCAATTATTTACTAATGAATTTAATGGGAATGATCCAATTGAATCTTCAATTAATTTTTTGAATCAATTTATCGGCACAGATATATCTGAAGGTAATGAAGAAAATAAGGTTATTCTTTCTACGATCCATGCAGCCAAAGGTTTGGAATTCGACATCGTCTTTATACCATTTTTATGCGAAAGGATTTTTCCTAATGGACGTTCAATAGCTGAAGGAAATAAGGAAGAGGAATATCGACTAGCTTATGTTGCAATCACTCGAGCTAAGAAATATTTATATTTATCAAATCACAGCATGGATTTTACGGGAAATTATTTTAAACCAAGCACATTTTATAAAGTCGGAAAAATTCAAATTTAATATTTATAATTAAATTATTATGTGATATTTATTTTTCTTTTTCTTTTTAATATTTGCATTATCAATAATTTATTTTTTATATAAAAAGATTCAAGTTTTAAATAGAAATATTAACTTTAAGGCTGAAGACATTATTCCCTTTAGTTATTCATTTGATTCAAAAACGATATTATTTACAAAAAATGAAAGCATTTTTAATGAAGCAAGAGAAATCAGCTATGTTAATTTCTCATCATATATCAGTTCAAAAAATCGATTAGATATTGATTTTTTATTTTCTAATTTCGGAAATATTTTTAATTATCGAGGTATTAATAGAATCGAATTATATTCAGATAAAAAGTCATATTCATATTTTTTAAAAATTTTGTCATCAGATAATAAAACAAAAACAGTTTACGGAGTTTTAGAACAGGTAAATGACTTTAGTGCACATCGCCATGTTCCTAAGAAAATTCTAGAAAAATATGAATTATCAAGTTATGTGAGCCATATAGATTTCATTATTAAGTCTAATCAAATTTTGAACCAAGAATACTCTTCAAAAAATTTAGTAGGCAAGAAGTACGCTTTTGCTTATGCTAGTTTTATTAACAAAAATTCTTCAATTAACACTTTATCAAATAGTGATAAAGAGGATTTATTTGAATCGATAAAAGAATGTTTAAAAGAAATTAATTACGATAAAACTTATTTTGCTATAACTGATGATATGAATTTATTTATTTTCAAGTATGACATTAGCAAACGAAGTGACTTGGAAAATTTTTGTCAAAAATTTAACGACAAATTGAATTCACGTTTGAACGCGAAAAGTATTATGGTATCGCTAACTATGACTTTTGGAGTTTATTTTGGTAATCAAATAACAAAAAATGATGATTTACAACGTAATATGGAATATGCTAAAGTTAGTTGATATCAAGCTATTGCTTATAATTTATTCATTTATACTTATCACCCACAAGATTCCATATTAACTATTTCTAATAAAATCGAAAATCGTATTATTGAAGAACTAAAGAGAAATGAGTTATCTGTTACTTTTAGTGAAATTAAAAAAGAAACAAAAACATTTGCAAAACTAGCACAGTTAGACAAAAATATTTCCAAAAGTAAAAAAACCGACCAATTCATAATTCAATGATTTTTAGTTGAAAATAAATTTGCTGATTTTGTCGATTTAATTGCTAAGGAAACTAAAAAAGCTAATTGTAAAATTATGGTAAAAATTTCATTTGACACCCTAAAAACAAATTTGCAAAGCATTATTAATTATGAAAAAATAATTAAGGAAGAAAGATTTATATTTTTAATTTCAGATTATACATACGAAGACATTATGATATTAAAGTGAGTTTTTCAAATCTTGAAAAAACATGATATTGAATATGGTTTATGACATTTCAAATTTTATGACAATATGTACTCAATCTTAAATCAAATTGAACCAAAGTACTTGATTTTATCATCAGATATTAACATAAGTATTGGAAAAAGAACAACTTTAATTGTTGCCTTACAAGGATTAGTTCAATATTGTGAGGAAAAAGATATTAAATTAATTGTTAATGAATTAGAAACGATTAAAAGTAAATATTACTACGATCAATTTAATATTAAAATGCGACTTTTACCTTAATTTTGAAATATTTCTTTATTTTTATATTATTTAAGGTATGAAAATATTAGTAATAGATGATAATAAACAAATCAATGATTATTGAAGTTTAGAACTTTTTCGTATGAACTTTTCAGTAGAATCTTCTTTTTCTATTGAACAAACATATACTTTATTAGAAAAAAATTCTTTTGACTTAATTTTATTAGATCTTCACTTAGGCACAAATGTTTGTGATGGATTTGAAATAATAGATTATATTAATAGAAAAAAATTTTCTACAAGTGTTATTGTAATTTCTGGAAACAATATTGAAGATTTTGATGAAAGTCAATTGCTGAAAATTAAAAACTCCTTTGCATTTGTTAAAAAACCATGTCTTAAAAATGAATTAACCCTTGTTATCGAAAAATGACTTACGTATGTTAAAAACAAAAACATAATATCTTACGGGAAATATGAATTAGATTCAAATAAAAAAATTATTTACAAAAATAAAAAATTTTAAATCTAAGTGAAATTGAATACAGTATTCTATCACATTTAATTGTTGCTCAAGGGAAAACATTGCCGAAAAAATACTTTTCTAATGAAATTAGTGACACATTAGAACAACATTTAGGTGTTTACATTTTTAGATTACGCGAAAAAATTGGTTCTAATTCGATAATTTTAATCAGAAATAAAGGAATTTTACTAAATTATGAGTAAATTAAGAATAACAATAGCATTAATAAATTTTTTCACCAATAAAAGAAAAATCGAAATATCCTTTTTAATTTCATTTGTTTTTTTAATTTGAATTCAAATGCTAACCATTTGATCAGTGGCTTACTATGTCCACGGAGGATGGTTATTTAGTAGAGCTGATTTTTATTACACAATAATGCCTCTAGCAATATTTAATGGGGTTTATTGTTTCGGATTTGCATTATTTTGAGGATTAGCTGCATATATAAATATAACAAGCTCAAGTTATGTTTCGAAAATTAGGGATGATATAAAACACCAACTTTTGGAAGAAGGAAACAGAATTAACTTAAACAATGAAGCATTTAAAAATATTAGTATTCATGACATCTTAAAATCTTCTAACGATCCAATTTTCATTATTGATAATAAAAATAACATTTATACAAATGAAGATATTCTTGCTAGGATCTGACCAAGTGATAATTTATTGATTAAAAATAGAATTCTAAAGTTATCTAAATGAAGATTAAAAAATATTAGCATTAATGAGAGTCATTATTTAATTGATTACTATGACATTAAATCAAATGATTATTTAATAATAATTATGAGAGATATTTCTCAATACCATTACGATAAGAAGATTACTCGCCATGAAATAAAGAATAATTTACAAAATATTTTAATAGAAATTGATAGTAATAATGTCGATAGTACAATTAAAGATAATATTTCATTTCATATTAAGAAAATAGATGAGTATTTAAATAACTCGGGGAAAATTGAATTAAATATTGAAAACGTTGATCTAAAAATTTTTGAAAAACAACTTTTTCAATCAATAAATAATGAAAAATATGAATTAATTATTACAAATAAATTGAATATTAATAATTGATTTTTTGATAAAAATAAAATTGAACATGCTATAAAAAATGCTGTTCTAAATTCATTTCATCATGCTGCAGTAAATAAAGTTAATCTAGATATAACAACTGATAGTAAATATTTACATTTTTCTATTATTGATTTAGGAAAAGGAATTGATCAAATTTCATTAAATGATGTCAAACAAGGTCACAATAATATTGGATTTGACCTAATTAACAATATTATAGAAGCTCATAAAAATAAAAACGGAGAAGCTGGATTTCTTACAATTAATTCGAAAAAAGATGTTGGAACTCTTGTCAAAATTTCAATTCCTAACATGAATAAAATTACAAAAAATTACAAAACAATGTATAATATTAACGAAATTTAATTTTTATTATTAAATTTATTGATTAATAATCCTGTTGTGAGGAGAAGATAGATGCTAAAACGTTACTATAAGAAGATATTAGTTGTTCTTGCAGTTATCGCCTTGCTATCATTTACTCTTGTTGGTTTCCTTGTTAAAGGAAGTAATGTTCTAGTA